>SKJH01000063.1 GCA_007116005.1 Bacilli bacterium
AATAAACAATGTTCCACGTGAAACATAGGTGAACATCCAAAACAATATAATAAACAATGTTCCACGTGAAACATAGGTAAACATCCAAAATAATATAATAAACAATGTTCCACGTGAAACAAATTAAATTGTTGTTTTAGAATATATATATGTAGTAATATTAAATGTACAGAAGTAGATAAATTATTTCCCGGGAAATAATTTGAATGAAAAAATACAAAATTCACAACATTTATATGTGTTCGCAATACACATATAAATGTTGTGAAAATAAAATAAATGGTTGAATAAAATTAAAATTTGTTGTATATTATTAAATGACGTAACAAGTATGTTGTTTATCCAGGTCAGAACCGGAAGGTGGCAGCCAAAACAACCTCTATTTGTGTACGTCATTTTATTTTTACTAGTAGGTGATAATTTGGAAAATATAAAAAAATATATGAATTTAGCGTTAGAACAAGCCAAAAAAGCTGATATAAATGAGGAAATTCCAGTTGGAGTTATTATAGTGAAAGATGGAAAAGTCATATCAAAGGCATATAACAAAAAAGAAAAGTATAATGATGCTACAAAACATGCTGAAATAATAGCTATTCAAAAAGCGGCTAAAAAGCTAGGGGATTGGAGATTAAATGATTGTGTGTTATTTGTTTCGTTGGAACCTTGTTTAATGTGTATGGGGGCAATAGTTGAATCTAGAATAAAAACTGTTTTTTGTGGTACAAAAAATATAAAGTGTCATGATATAAATAAAAAAATTGCTAATACAAATAAAATAAGTTTAAAAATGGGTTTTTTAGAAAAAGAATGTAATGAAATAATTATAAATTTTTTTGATAAAAAGAGAAAAAAATAATTGTTTTTATATTTAAATAATAAATACATGTTATAATTGTTATAGTTGATGGTTAGGTGGTGAATACATGGGATATAAAGCTTTATATAGAAAGTACAGACCTTGTTTTTTTGAAGATGTGGTAGGTCAAGATGTCATAATAACAACTTTACAAAATTCAATAAAAGAAAACAAAATAAATCATGCATATTTATTTTCTGGTACTAGGGGAACTGGTAAAACAACTGTTGCAAAAATATTTGCTAAAATCATTAATTGCAATAACATAACAAATGGAACACCTTGTGGTGAATGTAATATTTGTATTCAACAAAACACTGATGAAATCCAAGATATTATTGAAATAGATGCAGCGTCAAATAATGGAGTTGATGAAATAAGGGAGATTAAAAGTAAAGTTAATTTAGTGCCGTCTGTTTATAAATATAAAGTATATATAATTGATGAAGTTCATATGCTTTCTATTGGTGCTTTTAATGCTTTGTTAAAGACTTTAGAAGAACCTCCTGCGCATGTTATATTTATTTTAGCGACAACAGAACCTCAGAAATTACCTGTTACTATATCTTCGAGATGTCAAAGATTTGATTTTAAAAAAGTATCAGTTGAAAATATAAAAAAGAGATTAAACATTATTTGTAATAAAGAAAACATAGAAATAACAGATGAGAGTTTAGAAGAAATATCAAAAATATCAGATGGTTCAATGAGGGATTCTATATGTTTGTTAGAACAAGTAAGTACATATACAAATAAAAAAATAACAATTGATGATATTTATCAAATAAGCGGAAATGTTTGCTGTGAACAATTAGTTAATTTTGTTGAAATGCTAAAAATAAAAGATGTAGATAATTTGCTGGATTTTTTTGAAAAAATATATAATGAAGGGAAAAACTTTGAAAAATTAGCGGAAGATTTAATGATATTTTTAAGAAATGTTTTAGTTTGTAAAAATGCACCGGTTTATTTTTCTAAAAAAGATATAAATAACAAAACTATAATTATAAATATTTCTAAACAAACATCTGAAGATTTAATAATTAAAATGATAAAAGAAATTAATTTACTTCTTGTTGATATGAAAAAAAGTAGTTATCCTAATATATTGTTTGAAATGTTTATTTTTAAAATAATTGATCTTGATGAAAAAAAATCAGAAGAAGAAAAATCAGATTTAACAAAAACAAAAGTTATAAATTCCCCAGAACAAAAAGAGAAAAAAAACATTAAAGAAGAATCTTCAAAAATGAAAGTAAATGTTATTCACAATGAATATAACAACGAATTAAAAATTGACTTTGAAGAAGAAAAAAGCAAACCCGTATCAGATTATAAAAAAGCATTAATAAACAACACTATTGCACTTGCTGAAAAAAACAATTTAAAACAAATGAAAGAAAATTGGAAAAAAATACAAACATATTTAATAAAGGAAAAATATAAAAATGTAGCAACAATTTTATTGGATTCAAAAATAAATGCTGTTAGTAACAATCATATATTATTAACATATAAATATGATAGTATGGTTGAATCTCATGATAAAGAAAATGAATTAATAGAAGAATTAATTTATGATATAACAGAAACAAAATATAAAATAGTAGCAATAACAGAAAGTTATTGGGATGAAATAAGACCTTATTATGTTAAATTAAAGAGACAAAATAAAACAATTGAATTAATAGAAGAATTTAAACCTGATAAAAAAATCAGTGATAAAAAAAAAGATCTAAATCCATTAATTGAAGATGCTATTAATGTTTTTGGAGAAGAACTTATAGAAATGGAAGGGTGATAATATGAATTTACAAGGTATGATGCAACAAGCTCAAAAATTACAAAAGGATATGATGAAGGAAAAAAAACAAATTGAAGAAAAGGTGTTTACTAAAAAAATGTCTTTTGTTGAGGTTGAAGTTAATGGAAAAAAAGAAATATTAAAAATAAAAATCGATAAAGATGTAAGTCTTGAAAAAGAAGATATAGAAATGTTAGAGGATACGGTTATGTTGGTAATAAATGGAATTTTTAAAGAAATAGATAAAGAAACCGAACAAAAAATGAGTAAATTTGGTTCGGGTGTTAATGGTTTATTTTAATGAATTATCCTAATACATTAAAAAACTTAATAGATAGTTTTAAGAAATTACCGGGCATTGGCGAAAAAACAGCCGAAAGATTAGCTTTTTCTATGTTGAATTTTAAAGATGAAGATATTGATGTTTTTTCTAAATCAATTAAGGATGTTAAAGAAAAAATAAAAAAGTGTAACATATGTAGTAATTTAACTGAGGATGATATATGTTTAATTTGTAGTGATAATAATAGAGAAAATGATATATTGTGTGTAGTTGAAGATACAAAAGGGTTAATGTTATTTGAAAAAATTGGTTTTTTCAAAGGGAAGTATCATATTTTAGATGGATTAATATCTCCTCTTAATGGTATTAATCCAGAAGATTTGAACATAGATCGATTATTGAAAAGAGTAGAACAAGAAAAAATAAAGGAAGTAATTATCGCTGTAAAACCAACTATTGAAGGAGAAACAACAGCTTTATATATTTTGAAAATCTTAGAGGGATTAGAAGTTGTAGTATCAAAACTTGCTCATGGAGTGCCTATAGGTGCTGATATGGAATATTTAGATCCTATGACCTTAGAAATGGCTATGTTTGATAGAAAAAAAATATCAGAATAAAAAATAAGACATCTCATATTATTAAATGAGGTGGACAAATTGTGAAAAACAAGATATTTTATGTAGTTAAAAAAATCATATGGGCAGGGTTTACTTTGTTTATATTTAATTTGATGATTTTACCTTTAAATATAGTTATACCAATCAACTTTATAACAATAATTATGGTATCAATTTTTGGGTTTTTATCTTTGCCTTTTCTTGCTTTATTATTAGTGTTTTTTTTCTAAAAAGAAAGATGTGATATTATGTTAGATGAATTTAAAGATGTACAATTTGTTGCTTATAAACAATTAAAAAACATCTTATGCAATAATGCTTCGCACGCATATTTATTTAATACCAATAACAATGTTTTAGCAAAAAAAATGATTATGTCTTTTGTTAAATCAATAGTCTGCAAATACAATTATACTAATTTTGAAAAATGTGATAATTGTTCAATTTGTAATAGAATAGACAATAATAATTATCCTGAAATTAAAGTGATCAAACCGGCAGGTTCGTGGATAAAAAAAGACCAACTTATAGAATTACAAAAATCATTTAGTACTAAAGCTATTGAGGGTGAAAAAAGAATATATATAATACATGAAATTGAAAAACTTAATAAACAAGCTGCTAATAGTTTGTTAAAGTTTTTGGAAGAACCTAATCAAGATATAATTGCAATTTTGATTACAGATAAAATAAACTTAGTTATGGATACTATTCTTTCAAGGTGTCAAACTATAATATTAAAACAAAATAGTATTGAAGAATACATTGATAATTATAAAATCTATGATAATATAACGTTATTAAAATTATATTTAATTTTTAAAAATGGACAGGCTTTAGAAGATTATGTAAAAGATGAAAATAATATTATATTTATAGAAGATGTAATTTCTTTTATCAAAAAATATGAGGATATAAATTTACAAATGATTATAAATACAAAAAAATATTTTCATGATAAATTTGTTACAAAAGAAGATTTTACTTATGCTATTGAGTTAATAATTTTATTTTATAGAGATGTTTTGTATTATAAAATAAAAAACCAGGTAAATATATTTAATTTTTATATAGAGGATATAAAAGAGATTGCAGATAAGAATAATAAAGATACATTGTTGGAAAAAATAAAAAAGATAATAGAAATAAAAGAGTTGATAAAAAATAATATAAATTCCAATTTATTAATTGATAAATTAATAATTAGTCTTGAAGGAGGTGTTTATAATGCTTGATGTTATAGGTGTTATTTTTAAAGAAAATGGAAGAATTTATTATTTTTCCCCAAATAATATAAATATTGTAAAAAACACTAAAGTAATAGTAAAAACCGAAAGAGGTTTACAGTATGGAACAACTGTCACAGATGTTTTGAAAATGAAAAAAGAAAACTTAAATTTACCTTTAAAGAATGTAATTAGAATTGCTATCAATAAGGATGAAAGAGATTATAAAAAGAATATAAATGATGCTGAAAAAGCTTTTGTTGAATGTAATAAATTAATAGAAAAGTATAAATTAAAAATGAAATTGCTAGATGCAAATTTTACATTTGATAGAAACCAATTAATGTTTCATTTTACTGCAGATAATAGAGTAGACTTTAGAAAATTAGCTAAAGATTTAGCGGCTATATTTAAAACAAGAATTGAATTAAGACAAATAGGAGTAAGAGATAAAGCGAAAGAAGTTGGTGGACTTGGACCGTGTGGTCGTCCTGTATGTTGTGCAACTTTTTTAACGTCGTTTGATAAAGTTTCTATAAATATGGCAAAATCTCAAAACTTAGCCCTTAATCCTAATAAAATAAACGGATCATGTGGTAGGCTTTTATGTTGTTTGGAGTATGAAAATGATTTGTATGAAGAAAACCGGAGAAAATTGCCGGAAATTGGAAGTCAAGTAAAAGTGAATAATATAGAAGGAAAAGTTATTTCTTTAGATATATTGAAAAACAGTTATAAAGTTATTACAAAAAATGAAAATGTAGAAACTATAGAAATAAAAGATAATAATAAGTAGTTGGGGGTAATATGAGTCAGAAAAGTTATGATGGAACACCAAATTTATATTTAGTTCCTACTCCAATAGGAAATTTAGAAGACATTACATTTAGAGCAATAAATGTGTTGAAAAAAGTACAAGTTGTATTTTCAGAGGATACAAGAGTAACAAATAAATTACTTAATAATTTTGATATTAAAAAAAAGTTAATATCAACTCATAAATATAACGAGGAAAAAAGTGCAGAAAATATGTTAGAATATTTAAAACAAGGATATGATATAGCGCTTGTATCAGATAGAGGTACTCCTTTAATAAGTGATCCAGGTAGTAAATGCGTTAATATAGTTTTAAATAAAGGGTATAACGTTGTATCTATACCAGGTGCAACTGCTTTTATACCTGCTATAACTATGTCCGGATTGAATGCCGATCGCTTTTTATTTTATGGTTTTTTAGACAGTAAAGAACAGAAGAGAAAAAAAGAATTACAAAATTTAGTCAACATTCCATATACTATAATTTTTTATGAAGCACCTCATAGAATAATAAAAACCCTAGAAAATATAAAATTAATTTTTGGTAACAGAAAAATCGGCGTTGCAAGAGAAATATCAAAATTATATGAAGAAATATATAGGGGAACCATAGAAATTATTTCCCGGGAAATAATTTCACCTAAAGGTGAGTATGTTATTATAATAGAGGGAAATGAAAAAAATAATTTTTTTGAAAACATTTCTATCATAGAACATGTCAATCTTTATATAAAAGAAGGAAAAAGTAAAAATGAATCTTTTAAATTAGTTGCTAAAGATAGAAAAATTTCAAAAAGTGAAATATATAATAAATATGTAAATAATAATTAGGAGTGATTGTGTGAAAGTTATTATTGGTCTTGGGAATCCAGGTTTAAAATTTAAAGGAACTAGACATAATATTGGATTTTCTGCTGTTGATGCTATAACAGAAAAATATAATATAGAGTTTAATAAAAAAAAATTCGGTGGTCTATATTGTGAAACGGTTATAAATGGTGAAAATGTTGTTTTTTTAAAACCTAATAAATATATTAATTTATCAGGTGAAGTAATAAAAAAATATATAGATTATTTCAAAATTTCCATAGATGATATTTTGGTTATTCACGATGATTTGGATACATCGTTAGGAAAGTATAAATTAAGACAAACTGGTGGTAGCGGGGGACATAATGGGCTGAAAAATATAGAATTAAATGTTGGAACAAATGAATACAAAAGAATTAAAATAGGAATATCAAATAACAAAGAAATAGAAACAAGTAATTATGTGTTAGGTAAAATTAGTAATGATGAATCAAAAGTCATGAATAAAGTGGTTGAAGATGTTAAAAATATAGTTGATGATTTTTTTGTGATGAGTTTTTTGGATTTAATGAACAAATATAACAAAAAATAATATATGAGGGGTACATAAAAAATGTATCTTTTATCATTTGAGGAGGCGCTTCATGAAATTTATAGATGAAAAAATTAATGTTTCAGATATAAACAATATAGCTATTACAGGATTGACTGATGAAGTTTTAAGTGTTTTTATAAATAAATTATTAGAAAACAATAATTCAAATGATGTTGTTTTAGTTACAAACAGTTTGTATGAAGCAACCAAAATATACCAATCTCTTCAAAATTATAATGATGACACTTTATTCTTCCCTATGGATGAATTTTTGATGAGTGAAGCTGTAGCGGTAAGTCCGGATTTAAAGACAACAAGAGTTGACACTTTAAATAAGTTGGTTTCAAAAAAAAAGAAAAAAATTTTAATTACTAATTTGATGGGATATTTAAGATATTTACCAACAAAAGGAACTTGGAAAAAAAACATATTGAATTTAAGTAAAAATGAAGAAATTAAAAAAAAAGATATAATAGATAAACTATATAATATTGGATACAATTTAGAAACAGTAGTTAATAAAACAGGTGAAGTTGCAAACAGAGGATATATATTAGATGTTTTTCCAATAAATGAAGAAAATGCAGTTAGAATAGAATTTTGGGGAGATAACATTGAATCTATACGTTTTTTTGACGTTGATACTCAATTATCTTTAAATGAAGTGAACTCTATTACTATTTATCCATTCGATGAATTTATATGTAATGATAAAAACGCGATAAAAAAACAAAAATATTTACCCTTATATGGTGATGTGTATTCTATAGTTGATTTTTTAGACAATCCGACATTAATATATAAAGATTTAAGTCAAATAAAGAATGGTTATTTAAATTTAAGGGAAGAAATTAATAATTATGATTTGAATAAAATTGATAATATCAAAACAAACTATATGCATAATTTTGAAGATATTGAAAGTAATAAAAAAATATTTGTTATGAATATAGATAATATTCTTCATGATATAAAAACAGAAAAAAATTTTTCTTTTAATTGTAAAGATGCTGAAAATTATAATGGTAATTTTAATAAATTAAATGAAGATTTAAAAAGTTTATTAGCAATAAAAAAAACTGTAGTTATATGTTTAAATTCTAATAGGCAAATAAAAAATATAGTGTCTTATATAGAGAATAAAACTATTGTTACAAATGAAAAACAAATATTTGAAAAATCAATAAATATAATTAATAAAAAAATAACAAAAGGTTTTATATTTGAAAATTATGTGGTGCTAGGAGAAAGTAATTTGTTTAATATAACTGATAATAAATCAGTGTATAGAAATCGATTTAGATATGGAACAAAAATAGGTAGTATAAACAAATTAAATATAGGTGATTATGTTGTTCACAATACACATGGTATAGGCATATATATTGGTATTACATCTCTTGTTAAAAATAATATAAAGAAAGATTATTTACAAATAAAGTATAGAAATAACGGAAAGCTTTATATTCCTGTTGAAAAAATTGATTTTCTTACAAAATTTTCTTCTAAAGAGGGAATTGTTCCTAAATTAAACAAATTAGGTGGAACAGAGTGGGAAAAAACAAAAGCTAAGGTTCGTTCTAAAATACAAGATATAGCTCAAGATTTAATTAAAATATACGCTCAAAGAGAGGCTGCAAAAGGATATGCGTTTGATAAAGACACTAAAGAACAACTAGAATTTGAGAAAGAATTTATATATCAAGAGACAAAGGATCAACTTATAACAACAGAGCAAATAAAAGAAGATATGGAAAAAGATGTTCCAATGGACAGACTTTTATGTGGTGATGTGGGTTATGGCAAAACAGAAGTTGCATTTAGAATAATATTTAAAGCTATTTGTAACAATAAGCAAGTTGCTTATTTATGTCCTACAACCTTGTTGTCAAATCAACAATATAGCAATGCTTTAGAAAGATTTAAAAATTTTCCTATTAATATAGCGTTGTTAAATAGATTTACTAACAAAAAAAAGGTTAAAGAAATTTTAGAAGGGCTAGAACAAAATAAAATAGATGTGGTTTTTGGTACACATCGTTTACTTAGCAATGATGTTAAGTTTAAAAAATTAGGACTATTAATAATAGATGAAGAACAGAGATTTGGAGTAATGCATAAAGAAAAAATCAAACAATATAAAAGTAATATAGATGTATTAACTTTATCAGCAACCCCAATTCCTAGAACTTTACAAATGGCAATGGTTGGAATAAGAAACCTATCTTTAATTGAAACCCCTCCAACTAATAGATATCCTGTACAAACATATGTATTAGAGGAAAATGAATATATTATAAAAGACGCTATATATAAAGAAATGTCTAGAGATGGTCAAATATTCATTCTTTATAATAGGATTGATGATATAGAAGAAAAAATGAGAACTATAAAAAAAATGGTACCGGAGGCAAAAATAACTTATGCTCATGGCAGAATGAATAAATCTGAAATTGAAAAGGTAATGACAGATTTTATAAACAAAGAATATAATGTTTTAGTATGTACTACTATAATAGAAACCGGCATAGATATACCTAATGTTAATACATTAATTGTTATGAATGCTGATAAATTTGGATTAAGTCAGTTGTATCAAATTAGAGGTAGGGTTGGACGCTCTAACAAAATTGCATATGCGTATTTAATGTATAAAAAAAATAAAGTTCTAAATACAATAGCAATAAAAAGGCTTAATGCAATAAAAGAATTTACGGAATTAGGTAGTGGTTTTTCAATTGCGGTTAGAGATTTGTCTATAAGGGGAGCAGGAGATATTATTGGTAGTGAGCAATCTGGCTTTATTGATACAATAGGCATAGAACTTTATACTAAAATTCTAAATGAGGAAGTAAATAAAATAAGAGGAATATTATCTGAACAAAATGAAAAAGAAGAAGACCAACCTCTAATTAATGTTGATACACATATTGATGATTCTTATGTAGATATAGATGAATTAAAAATAGAAATTCATAAAAAAATTAATGAAATTAATAGTTATGAAAAATTGTTAAATGTTAAATCAGAATTAGAAGATCGTTTTGGAAAAATATCTGAATCTATACTTATATATATGTATGAAGAGTGGTTTGAAAAACTTGCAAAAAATAAAGGTGTAGAAAAAGTTAATCAAAACAAAAATTCCGTTGAACTAATTTTTGATGCAGAATATTCATCTAAAATTAATATAGATGACTTATTTGTTAAATCGTATAATATTTCTAAAATGTTTAGATTTAGTTATTCTAATAAAAAAATAAAAATAATTTTAGATACAATAAAATTAGAAAAACATTGGTTATATTACTTTATAGATTTTCTTTTGTTAATATAAATTCAAGGCTATGGAAATTTCTTCCAATTAATAATAATATATTGATAAAAATAATATTGTATTATATACTACATACGTAATTTAATATTATTTAAAATGTAAAAATATTGGTATATTTTGTAATTACGCTCACATAATAAGAGTAGTAAAGAAAGTGAGGTAATATAGTGAAATCAACAGGAATTTCAAGGAGAATTGATGAATTAGGAAGAATAGTTATTCCAAAAGAAATAAGAAAAAATTTAAAAATTAGAGATGGAGAAACATTAGAAATCTTTATAGAAGAAGATAATATAATATTGAAAAAGTATTCAATAATGAATGATATGTTTGATGTGGCACAAAAGTGTAGTGATTCTATGTATGAAGTTATAGATAAAAATATAATAATTACGGATAGGGATAAAGTTATCGCTGCTTCTGGATCTCTTAAGAAAAAATATTTAAATAAAGAAATAGGACCGTTTTTAGAAGAAGTTATTTCAAGAAGAGAAAGTTATTCCGAAAAATATAAAAAAGAAATTGAAATAATAGAAGGCGAAAAGGAAGAGTATAATTATGTTGTATCCTCTATTATAATAAATGGAGATTCTGTGGGTGTTGTTATAATTTTATCAAAAGAAGAAATAAGTGAAATAGAAGAAAAAACCACAAATTTTATTTCTAAATTTTTAAGTAAAAATTTAGAGTGATATTTAATAATAAATTATGTTATAATTATAAATGTTAAAAAGTTATGAAGGAAAGAGTAGGTATTATTGTATAGATAAGAGAACTCAGTATATGGTGAAAATGGGTATATGATAATATTGAATATGGTTCTGGAGCTTATTCGGTTACCCCCGTTATGGGTTTGAGTGCATAGGAAACTATGAATTAAGGTGGTACCGCGTATTAACGTCCTTAAATTAAGGACGTTTTTTTGTTGAGGTGAAGTATGAGTAGAAATTTTGAAATAATAAGTGAAAAACAATTTGAAAAAGATTTTAAATTATATAATTTAAAATATGAGGAGTTGAAAATACCTGAAAGGTTAACTAATAAAGCAGCAGGGTATGACTTTTACTGTACTATAAATTTCACACTAAAACCAAGCGAGATAATAAAAATTCCAACAGGCGTAAAAGTTTATATGAATGAAGATGAAATGTTGATGATTGTAATAAGGAGTAGCACCGGTTTCAAATATAATGTACGAATGACAAATCAGGTTGGTATAATAGATTCGGATTATTATAACAACACATATAACGAAGGGCATATTTTTGTTTCTATTCAAAATCATAGCGATAAAGATTTTTTAATAAATAAAGGTGATCGTATTGCTCAAGGTATATTTCAAAAATATTTGTTAGCAGATTATGAAGAAAACAAGAAAAATAATAGAGTTGGTGGTCTTGGCAGCACCAATGGGTATGAGGAGTGATAAAATGAAAAAATATTATATTTCAACTGCTATTGCTTATTCTTCTGCAAAACCACACATTGGGAATACTTATGAAATAATATTAGCAGATGCAATAGCAAGATATAAAAGATTGCAAGGTTTTGATGTTTACTTTCAAACTGGTACAGATGAACATGGACAAAAAATTCAATTAAAAGCCTTAGAAGCTTGTAATACCCCTCAACAATTTGTAGACGAAAAAACAGAAGAAATAAAAAGAATATGGGATATTGTGAATACAAGCTATGATAATTTTGTAAGGACTACAGATTCTATACATAAGGAAAAGGTTTCAAAAATATTTAAAAAATTATATGATCAAGGGGATATTTATAAAGGTGTTTATGAAGGATTATACTGTACACCTTGTGAATCTTTTTTTACTGAATCTCAAATTATTGATGAAAAATGTCCTGATTGTGGAAGAAAATTGGAAAAATATAGTGAAGAAGCATATTTTTTAAAACTAAGCAAGTATGCTTCAAGATTAATAGAACATATAGAAAATAATCCTGATTTTTTGCAACCTGAATTTAGAAAAAACGAAATAATAAATAACTTTATTAAACCGGGACTACAAGACTTGTGTGTTTCTAGAACATCTATTAATTGGGGGATTCCTGTGTCTTTTGATGATAAGCATGTAATATATGTTTGGATAGATGCTCTTAGTAATTATATTACTTTCTTAGGTTTTGATACTGATGGTAATCATAAGGAGGAATATAATAAATATTGGCCTGCTGATTTACATTTAATTGGTAAAGATATATTTAGGTTTCACGCTATTTATTGGCCTATAATGCTAATGGCTTTGAATGCCGAATTACCAAAAAAAATATTTGGCCATCCTTGGTTATTGATGGGTGATGGTAAAATGAGTAAATCAACAGGAAATGTAATATACGCTGATGATTTAGTTGACTTTTTTGGAGTTGATGCTGTTAGGTATTTTGTTTTAAATGAAATTCCTTACGCTAATGATGGTGTGTTAACATATGAACTGATTATAGAAAGAATCAATTCAGATTTAGCAAATACATTGGGTAATCTAGTAAATAGAACTGTAAGTATGAGTAACAAGTATTTTAATGGTTATATTAATAATAGTAAAAATAATCAACCAATTGATGATGAAATAATAAATATGGCTTTAGCTTTGCCTAAAAAAATAGAATGTTATATGGATCAATTACAAATTAATTCTAGTATTTCGAGTATAATTGATTTTGCAAGAAGATGTAACAAATATATTGATGAAACAACTCCATGGATTTTAGCAAAAGAAGAAGAAAATAAAGAAAGGTTAGAAACTGTATTATATAATTTATTGGAATCAATTAGATTTATAGCAGTTTCATTACAACCATATTTACCAGATACATCAGAAAAAATATTTGAACAATTAAATACAAATTTAAAAGACTTTGATTCGTTAAAAAGTTTTGGTGGTTTAAAAAACAAAGAAAAAGTAAACTATCCTGAGCCGCTGTTTGTAAGAATTGATAAAGAAAAAAAATTAGAAGATATAAATAAAGATAGTTAACAAGTATAATTTGTGGTATAATTATTTTGGATAGAGGTGTATAATGGAACAAATATTATTAGGAACAATTATCCCTTTAATTGTAATAGCGATATTAATAGTTACAATATATACTCTTACAGTAATGCTGTTAGATCTTTTTCGTATCAATTTTAGTGTTTTCAAAATTCTTGTTTTTCTAGTTTTATATTATTTTGCAGGAGAGTATGTTTTTATTTTATTACAAAATTCGTTTGACATCGAACTTAACCCACTTGTAGAATATGTATATATGCCTATTCATATAATATTAGAGGCGCTAAATATAACACTACCGTTTTAAAAAAAACATAAAATATATGTAAAGCGACAAAAAATGCTATTTATATATATTTTTTTTATGATATTATAAAAATGTTGTTAAATAAAAAAATAAAGGAGATACTATGAAACAAGATCAGATTAAATCAAGGTTTTGTATCATATCTTTATTCATTATATTAATTTTATACTGTTGTACATGTTTATATTTTGAATTTAGTTATCTTGATTTGAGCTATTTAGTTGTAGTAGTAGTAAGTTTTATAAGATTTTTATTTTTAAAAGAAATTTAATAAAGTTATACCATATGGTATAATTTTATTATGGAGGTTTATTATGATAATTGATACTCATTGTCATTTATTTAAAGAAGAGTATGATGATTTAGAAGATATACTAAAACAACTAGAAAAAGAAAAAATAATAGTAATTATTAATGGCTATAATCCTTTAACTAATAAGTATGCAATTGATTTGGCTAACAAATATAAATTTATATACGCAACTATTGGATTCCATCCTTCAAATATTAATGAAGTACAAGATGAGAGCTTTAAAATTTTAGAAAAACAATTAAATAACAAAAAAGTAGTTGGCATTGGGGAGATTGGATTAGATTATTATTGGAATAAAAATAACAAAGAAAAACAAAAAGAAATATTAAAAAAACAGTTGGATTTGGCAAAAAAGTATAACAAACCAATAATTGTTCATAGTAGGGATGCTGTCGATGATGTGTACAATCTATTAAAAAAATATAATTTAAAAGGGATATTACATGCTTTTTCTGGAAGTTTAGAGCAAGCTAATTTATTTATAAATTTAGGATATAAGTTAGGTATTGGTGGAGTAGTTACTTTTAAAAATTCAAAATTAAAAGAAGTAATAAAAAACATAAACCTTGAATATATTGTTTTAGAGACAGATGCACCATATTTGACTCCAGAACCATATAGGGGTAAAAAAAACAAACCTATATATGTGCGGATAATTGCTGAAAAAATAGCAGATATAAAAGAAACAAAATATAATGATGTATGCCAAATTACTACTAGGAATGTTCGTTCGTTATTTGACTTAGATTTATAAATGTGATAAAATTTTATTGCTTTATGGGGTGAATTTATGAAAAAATATGTCTCCAATATTTTAAAAATAATAATTGCATTAATTTTTGTTTTAAATATATATATATCGTCTAATTTGTTATTAAATATGGATACTTATGAATATACAAATATAACAGATTTATCAAAAGCCTATGATGCTATTCCTTATAAAGGAAATAATAAAGAAATCATAATAAGTAAAGATCAAATAGAAGAATATGATATTTTAGATACTTTTATAGGGGAACTTACTGCATATGGTCCTGATTGCAGAGGCTGTGATGGCAGGGGATATACTGCACAAGGTTATAATATAATTGAAAATTCTATATATTATGAAGATGAAACTTTTGGGACATTAAGAATTGTAGCGGCAGATAGAAAATTCTATTTTGGTACAGTTGTTAGAATTTCAGGTGTGAATTTCTTTCAAGAACCATTTCTCGCAATAGTTCTTGATAGAGGTGGCGCTATAACAGGTAATAAAATGGATTTAGCGTTTGAAACCGAAAAAAATCCTGATGTATTTGAAGTGGGTATTTCTAGAAATGTTAAATATGAAGTGTTAAGATATGGTTTTTAAACTTCTCAATGGAGAAGTTTTTAAATGCAAAAATATAAAAGTAAATACTCTAATCTTGAAACCTTATATATCATGTTGTATAATCTAAAATATAGGCGGTGATAAAATATGAAAACACAAAACAGGTTAGTAAAATTATTGATATTAATAATAATTGTTGTAGTAGTTATATTAATATCTGGGGGTTTAATATTAAGGGCAATAGAAAATTCCATAGAAATAGAATATGAAAGAAAAAAAGAATTAATACTAAGTGAAACAATAAAATATGTAACTAATAATATAGAGAATTTGTATTGGCAAGAGGACACTTTAAAAATAACGCTTGGAAATCTTAAAGAAGAAAAGATTTTCGTATCTCCCATAAAAAATCCAAGAGGAGGTTATTTTCCAAAAGATACAAAAGTAATAGTAACAAGAAAATCTAACGATTATATAGTATATAATATAACAGTTCCTGGAGAATTAGCACATGAATTTGTAAATAATAGTTCTAATGAGGGAATGTACAAATATAAAAATGGTGCAAAAAGATTTGTAGGGCCAGATCCAAATAACTGGATAGAATTTGGAGAACTAGATGGAACTGCTTTACTGTGGAGGATAATCAAAAACGATAATAATGGAATTCAAATAATATATGAAGGATTAAAGAATGGTACTAAAAGACCTAGTGCAAATGGTAGGATAGTAATAGAAAATAGAATAACTACCGCTTGGGATAAATTTGGATCAAACAAATGGGACAAGCCTACAACTTTAAAAAAACAACTTGATGATTGGTACAATGGATTAACTATAGATAAAAAAAATGTACAACCAATTAATTTGTGTATAGGAGCATCCGGGTATGGGATAAATTATCCGAAAGAATTTGTACCAACTAGTAATTTTTTAGAAACTGAATGTTCCGACGGTTCATATACTGGTGGTGTATTTAAAGGAAAAACT
>SKJH01000022.1 GCA_007116005.1 Bacilli bacterium
GTTTGTGTATCAACATAATGGGTGTTTTTATCTATTTTGTATTTACATCCTACAAGAGAAGTTAATATTAATAGTGAACAAATAAATACTTTTCCATTTTTTATTTTTATTTCCACAAATACCTCCTAAATCTCTTTATAATAAAAAAGTTTGTAATATTTACAAACTGTTGTTTTCAATAGTGGCGTCCTGGCAGGGATTCGAACCCCGGACCGATGCCTTAGAAGGGCATTGCTCTATCCAGCTGAGCTACCAGGACATAGTGCTTTAAAAAACACATATTGATTATATAATAAAAACTCTTGTTATTCAAGAGTTTTTATTACACTTTTTTCAATTTCAACGTTATTTACGATAAAAACTACTTTTTCTACTAAATAATTGTCATTTATTGATAGTAATATTGAATATTTAACTTCTTCTAGAATTCTATTATTTTCAATATTGTCAACTATATATGAGTTGAATTCTAATTGCATACTTTTTTCCTGTAATGAGTAATTCAATAATCTGGTGTTTGAATTTAAGAAACTCATTAAATTTGATTGATAGATTGGACCTCCTGTTAATTCATCAATTATTAATTTTATTTTTTCTTTTTCACTATTTGTGACCTTTGTAACCGGTACATAATAATAATTTTCATCATGTTTATTTATATAATATACTGTAGTACTAACTATATTTCTAGTATTTACTATATCATAATATTTATTGACTCCAAACTCTCTAGTTAATAAAGTCGGCAGTTTAACCCCTGTTTTTGGCAATGTAGTTAAAAGTATATTATCAACATATATTATTAACCCTTTAATATCTTCTATACTAGTAATAGTATAAATAATAGCTTCTAACATTTTTTCTTCATTTTCTTTATTAACGTCTAGAAATTCTTTAGAAAAATTAACTTTAAGAATTCCATCTTTTAATTCTGTAGTTAATATTTTTGTATCTACAGGTATTATAGCCCTAAAACCACTTGGGATACTATTTTCTCTTTTTCCACCAATGACAAGTATTTCTAATAATTCTCTTGCTTTTGATTCTGTTTTTTCTGTTCTTAATATTACACTTGTTCTAGCAACATAATTATCTTTATCTATTAAATATATTTCATGTGTTGCATTTTTACTTACATACTCTACTGTCTGGTTGTTTTGTAAATCTAATTTATACTCAGGTTGTTTAGGAAATATGGTAAATAGCACAAGTATAAAAAGTAAAATTGACGCAAGAGTTATTCTCCTCATTGTTAATTTCTTTATCATAAGTCCACCTCTAATAAAATAATATGTACAAATTTATAAATAATGAAAAAAAGTCGTTTTTTTTACGACTTTATATTGATAGTTCGCCTAATCGCACTAACTCTATTACTGCCTGAGTTCTACCTTTAACACCTAGTTTTTGCATTGCATTAGAAATATGATTTCTAATAGTCTTTTCGCTAATTTGTAATTCAGCAGCAATTTCTTTTGTGGTTTTATTAAGAATTAGCAACTTAAAGACTTCTTCTTCCCTTTTAGTTAATATGCTTTTTATCATATATCCTCACTTTCTTAAGAAGAGGTATTTTATATTATTCATAATATTGTATGTAATAGGGAAAAATAAGTTCATGACATTAATTTACTCTAAGTACTCGAATTCATAATCAAGTATTCTAACAGTATCTTTATCTCTTGCTCCTAATTCTCTTAATTTTTCATCAACGCCCATTGATTTTAATTTTTTTGTGAATCTTATAGTAGCTTCATTTGAATTAAATTTTGTCATCCTAAATAGCTTTTCAATTTCACTACCCTTTACTATCCAAGTATTCCCTTCTTTTGTTATAGCGAAAGATTCTTCTTTTTCATATTTATATAATATATGCCCTTCAAAATCACTTTCATCATATATTGGGGTATCTTCTATATTATCAAGCATGTTATATAGTTCTAAAATAACCTTATCTAACCCTATATTATTCATTGCACTAATTTCGAATATAGGTAAATCAACCATTTTTTTAAATTTTGATAAATTTAATGATGAAGATTCTAAATCCATTTTATTTGCAATTACTATTTGGGGTTTATTAGCTAGTTTTTCACTAAATTCTTTTAGTTCATTATTTATAATTAAATAATCTTCATATGGATCTCTATTTTCAGAACCACTCATGTCTATTACATGTGCTATTATTTTTGTTCTTTCAATATGTTTTAAAAATTTATCTCCAAGCCCTTCTCCTTTTGATGCTCCTTCTATCAATCCAGGAAGATCCGCCACAACAAAAGCTTTATTATTCTTAGTATTTACAACACCTAAATTTGGACTTAGTGTTGTAAAATGATATGCAGCAATTTTGGGTTTTGCATTTGATATAACTGACAACATTGTTGATTTTCCAACACTTGGAAGACCTACTAACCCAACATCAGCAAGTAATTTTAATTCTACTTTTATATATTTTTCTTCACCAGGCTCACCACGTTCTGACATATCAGGAGCTGGATTTGAAGCACTAGCAAAAGCTTTGTTACCTCTTCCGCCTCTTCCTGCTTTTGCAATTGTTACTTCCTCTTCTTTTTTTGTTAAATCCGCAATAATAAAACCCGTTTCAATATCTGTTATAGTAGTACCTTGTGGTACTTTTATTATAATATCTTCTGCACTTCTACCATTTTTATTTTTACCTGAACCGTGCACTCCTCTATTACCTTTTATTAATTGTTTATATCTTAAATCTAGTAAAGTTTTTAATCCTTCATCAACTTTAAATATAATGTTACTACCACGCCCACCATTACCACCATCCGGTCCACCTTCAGGTACATATTTTTCTCTTCTAAAAGCAGTACAACCATCTCCACCAGCACCAGCAATAACCTTTAGTTTTACCTCATCTACAAACATAATTACACCTCCAACAAGAAAACTCCTTAATATTATACCATATATATATAATACAATTACAAAATAAAAAGATAATATGTTATCCTTTTATTTTTATTAATTTACATATTCTTCTAAAACTTTTTTACTTTTTTGTATTTTAATTGCATTATTAATACCAACATATCTATAATGCCATGGTTCATATGGAATTAATGTTTTATTCTCTTTACCTTTAGGGTATCTTAATATAAATCCATACTTATAACAGTTTTTAATTAACCATTCAAATTCCTTTGTATCTTCAAAAATATATGGATTTTTTTCTAAATCATCTTTAGAAATTTCAGAATGAATTATATCGATTGCAAGTCCCACCTGGTGTTCACTACATCCTGGAATGGCTGCTAATGGATTTTTTCCGTTATCATATATTTCTGTTTGTTCTTCTATACTTCTATATCCTGAACTTACATATAAATTTAAGCCCTTACTCTTTGCAGCATTAAACATATTTATTAGATCGTCTTCAATTACCTTGTTAACTAATATCTCTTCTTTATTATAAGTACTACAACTTGTTTTTATTATATCGAATGATTTAACATCATCTTTTACTTTGTTATCCTTATTTATTAACACAAGAAAATCCATAATTCCTCCAATTTAAAAATAAGACTCTTGTCTTATTTTGTTTCGCAAATACTAACTTGTTTTTTATCTCTACCTAAACGCTCAAATTTTACTATACCAGAAATTTTAGCATATAAAGTATCGTCTTTACCTATCCCTACATTTTTACCAGGATATATTTTAGTACCTCTTTGACGGTATATAATTGAACCACCTGTTATAAACTCACCATCCGCTGCTTTGGCTCCAAGACGTTTAGATTCTGAATCTCTACCATTAGTAGTTGAACCTTGTCCTTTTTTATGTGCAAATAATTGAATATTAAATTTCAACATTTCTACACCTCCTCGTTTATTTTAATATATTTAAAATATTCTTTTTCTATTTCTTTTAGTAAATTAATCATATTTTTTATTAATTTATCTGTTATATCATTATGTTGTTTTATTTCAATGATTAATTCATCA
This sequence comes from Bacilli bacterium, assembly GCA_007116005.1. GTDB lineage: Bacteria > Bacillota_I > Bacilli_A > RF39 > UBA660 > SKJH01. The sequence continues at coordinate 3,981 of SKJH01000022.1, forward strand.
CCCTCTATAACATTAATGGATTTTTTATTAATAGATAAAATAGCATTTATCGTAGTTAATACTGTACTACTAACTGCAGCACAAACTATATCTTTTCCATATACGTCATATTGTGCATGTCCACTTATTAGTATTTTTTCATTATTTTTATGTATATAAACCCTTATCATTATAACCTCTATAATGATTTAATAGATGTAATTTTAACTTTTGTATATGGTTGTCTATGTCCTTGTTTTTTATGTGAACTTTTCTTTGGTCTATAATGAAAAATAGTTATTTTCTTTTGTTTTCCATGTTTAATTATTTCTCCAACAACTTCTACATTTGGAACATAAGGTTTCCCATTAACACCATTTACCATTAATACTTTGTCAAAAACATATTCTTTGCCTGGTTCTACATTTAATGATTCAACATAGATCTCACTTCCTGGCTCTACATAATATTGTTTTCCACCTGTTTCAATAATCGCTTTCATATTTACCTCCTTACAAAATTCTAAGACTCACCTTTAAGGTACATACTTGTTTATAGCAAACCTTTTCAGAGTGGTTGTAGACCGAGGTCTAACAGTTATAAATTTTATCATAAAACATATGTATAGTCAAATATTTATATACTTAATTACTAAAAA
>SKJH01000053.1 GCA_007116005.1 Bacilli bacterium
AAGAACGATTAAAATTAATCATTAATTTGATTTTAAATCAAGAAGAAAATGGGAAGACCTAAAAGTTTTGAAGAAAAGAAACAAACAAGTTTATATTTGTTTAAAAGTATATTAGAACACGCTAAAGACAATGAGATTAATTTATCTCAAACACTTAGTGATTTATACACCGAAAAATTTTTATCTTTTGATTATCATAGTAATGAATATACTTATCATTTTCAAAAAGCAGAAGAATATAAAAAAAAGATTAATGAAAAAAAGAAAGAAATAGATGATTTAATTAAAACTTTAAATACCGAACAAATAAAATTTTTTTTAAATGAAATGCCTAAACAATTAAAAAATCCTCGTATTGAAGGTTATAATAATCCTAAACCACTTTATAGCTATTTTTGTAAAGTATTAAAAGGTAAATTAACATATTATGATTTTATACAAGTATATGAAAAATTATTGAATTTAAAAGACGAAGAAATTGACCAATTAATTAGAAAATGAAATGTCAAGCTGTAACAATAAAAGGTAATCCTTGTAATAATAAAGCTAGGATTCTTGAATATTGTATTATTCATTTTATAATTAGAAATTATAGAATCTCTAAAAAATGGAAACAAACATAAAAAGGAAATGTAAATTATTAGTTAAAAAGAATTCACAAAATAATAATCGGATTCATAAATTATTAGGAATAATAATTAAAGAAGATTACTATTTTATTTATTTTAAAACTAGTAATCAAGAATATAGGATACATAAAGATTTAGTTTTAGAAATAATAAATACTAATATCTATTTTTATGAAAAAGAAGATTACAAAAGTAATACACAAAAAGAAAATAAAGAACATATCTCTTATTAAACATAATTATAAAACAATAGAATAGAGAATAAAAATTTAAAATGTATAGTTGTATATGTTATATAAATTAATAATATACATTTAAAATTTACAAATGTAATTAAAAATTAAAAAAAGTGTGATACATTTGTATAGGTTACATTTACTTAAATAAAATGGAAAAAAAGAAACAAAAAAATAATAAATTATGTAATTTTTGTAATTTAAGTAAAAATAATATAGAATTATCTTTATATTTTTTGAAATGTTTAACTAATGCTTCTGAATCATTTCCAAATACAAGATTTTCAATTAAATTAGTTATTACTAGAGATAGAAAAGTTGCTTTGACTAGCTTTTATATTAATGAAGAAAATATTGAAGATTTATCTTATGATGATTTAAGCGGTGATTTAAGTTTATATAAATATGAAGAAGCAATTGAAGAAAGAGAAGCAAGAGTTAGTTACTTTCGTTAAAAATGATAAAAGGTTTATCTTTAAATCCATTTAATAAAAAAACTTACTTTGTAAATTCTTTTTTTAGTTTTAGAGTTTGTTCTTATTCTGGGTGTTTTAATTATGCTTTAAATGGTAGTTGTTATTGTATTAAACATATTAAAAATAAAAAGTTGTGATATTATATAATTAATAGTAATATTTTATATAATTAATCACATTTTTTAAATAATAAAAAAAAATATATTATATAATAAATTAAGTTTATTAAATAATAAATAAAATGTTTTTTATTAAAAAAAAAGATTTTTTGTTTTTAATTTCATAACATTATAATTAAATATCTATTTTTCAAAATATAGATATTCATTAAAAAAATAAGTTATATAATAAATTCAATTTTTTAAATAATTTATTTTATCTCTTAATTTTAAAAAATAGAGAATAAAAAAATAAGTTATATAATAAACTAAGTTTTTTAAATTATATATTCTTTTTAATATTATATTAAAAGAAAAATAAGTTATTTATATATTATATAAATAACTAAAAAAATCAAAAAGTTATTTTTTATTTTTTATATATATTATTTAATAAACTTGTTTTTTTAAATAAAAAAAGTTTATAATTTTATATATTTAAATATTAATTATTATCTTTAATTAATAATTCATTCTTTACAATATTAATTATTTTTCTAGCTTCTTTGTAATCTTCTCCAAAAAGTTGCTGTAATTGGTCTTCCATTCTAGCCAATCGTTTATTTAATTCATTATTTTCTTGTTGTAGTTGTTCTACTTGTCCCGCTTTTACAATCTTTGAAGCTTTTTCTTGATATAAGCCATTTCTATCAATATATCTTTGAGGTTGATTACTACTCATAGACCAACCAAAACGATAGCTTAATTCATAGGGTGTTAAATGCTGACACCAATATGTTGCTGAAGAATGCCTTAAACTATGCGGTGTTAAGTTATCTTGATTTATTTGTTTTCCCGCTCTTTGAACTATCTTTTTCATATTAATATATGTTAAAGGAAATAGTTGGGCTAGTTGTTCTTTTCTAAATGGGTGTATATCTAACCATTCATCTATATATTTTTTACAAAAAGGTAATGTAATTGTTCTAGGTTTTGTTTTGCTATATTCTACTCTTACTTTATAATTATCATTTTCAAAACTTAAATGCTTAATTCTTATGTTTAGTAATTCTTCGGCTCTTATTCCTGAATCAAAAAGGAATATAATTAAAGCTCTATTTCTAATTAAAGTTTCTTTTGTTCTAGCTGTTAAAATGTTTAATATTGTTTCTACTTGATTTTTATTAATAGCTCTATATTCTTTTAATTGGTGGCTTGTATCAATCCATTTAACTATCTTTGGTGTTGTTTCTGAATTTCCTAAAAGCCATTTATAGAATTTTTTTATTAATTTTTTTATTACAACTTCTGTTTCTTTTGAAAATGGTTTTCCTTTATTTGAAAGAATTAATCCTTCTTCTAAAGCAATTATAAAATCTTCCATTTCTTTATCTGTTATTTTATCTAGTGGCTTTTTAAAATAGTTATCAAGTTTTTTTAAATCTTGTATATACTTTAATAATCTTTTTTCTCCTACTTTTTTCTTTTGACCGATTAAAATGGTTTTACCTAGTTTAGCATCTCTTATAAAATTTAAAATAATATCTCTATTTTCGGGTATAAAATTATCTTTATTACTTTTAAGCCTTTCAACTATACTTTGAAAACTTACTTCTCTACTTGCTGAAATCTTGCCTTCTGGGTGTATTTTCATATCAGAAAGAAACACTTTATATTTATTTAAAGGTAATTTCTTATTTTTACCATTTTTAGCCCCAAAATCAGACCTTATAAATAAGGTAGCCCCGCCCGGATTCTTTAACGCTAAAGTGTCGTTTTTAGGGCTAATATTTTTATTTACTTCGTTCATTTTTTACCAACTCCTTTATTTTTTTATCTAAATTTTTTTTTAAATCTTCTTTTTCTTTAATATATTCATTTAATTCTTTAGAATTAACTAATTTTTGATAAATTTTTTCAGAATTTTCAATTATTTCTTTATAATTAACCAATTCTTGATAAATTTTTTCTTCAGTATTATTTAAAATAAAATTAAGTGTTTCAATTTTTGGAAGATTAATTAATCTCATTATTAAGTTTATTTTTTCTTTAATTTTACAAATAAATACTTTATATGGTAATTCTTTTAATTCTTCAATCGCTTTTTTAGTATTTATTTTATTATTTTCATTATATAAGTAATTTCTAAGAAATAATATTAAATCTTCTTTAGTCCAATAATTTATATGTTTATCAATTTTAACTTCTTCTATTTTTATTCCTACTTTTATAAAATGTTCTGTATTAATTAAATAATGTTTATATTCAAATATCTTAGGTGTATATTTCTTGTATTTTTTTCTTTTTATAGTTTTTTCTTCATAAATAAGTAAATTACTTTCTAAAAGTTTATCAAAGATTCCTTTATCTTGTATTTTTCTTTCTTCTTTTTTTATATCTGTTTTTTTATTATAAGTTCCGCCAATAAACATTTTATGGTCTTTAGTGTTAATATATTTTAATTTAGTATTGTTATAAACTTTTTGAATAATTTTATACATTTCATTTTTTTTAGAAAATCCTTTTTCTTTTGATTCAGTTAATAAAATTAAATAGGTTTCTAATTCTTTTTTATCAATATAATTTGGTAATGATTTAATAATTTCAATAAATTCTTTATTTAATTTTAATTCTTCTAATGTGGATAAAACACTAATAAGTGATTCTTTATCTTTTTCTTCATATTCTTTTTCATAATTTTTATTTTTCATTTTAATATATCTAATATGTTTAATATAACTAATATATAAATCTTTTATAAAAAAATGGTAAATTATTACCTTTTTAATGTGTATAACAATTTCAAAAAAATGGTAAATTTATACAATAAGTTATAATAATTAATATATGTATTTAATTTAATATGGCTAAAAATAAAATTATTTTGGTTGATTCAGAAATAAGAAAAAAACTTTGGAATTTGAAAATTAATAAAGGTTTTTCTTCTCATTCTGAAGCTATAAAGTTTTTGTTAAAAGAAAATGAAACAAGAAATAATTGAAAAATCTAAAAACTATATTAATAGTTTAGATTATGATTCAAATAGAAAAGAACGATTAAAATTAATCATTAATTTGATTTTAAATCAAGAAGAAAATGGGAAGACCTAAAAGTTTTGAAGAAAAGAAACAAACAAGTTTATATTTGTTTAAAAGTATATTAGAACACG
>SKJH01000088.1 GCA_007116005.1 Bacilli bacterium
AGCAACCGCTCTAGACTACCAAGATGGAAATTTGACTTCTGACATTATTATTGATAGTTCCGCTGTAGATACGAGTGCAGCAGGTACTTATTCTGTAACTTATACAGTGACGGATAGTGACGGAAACACAACTGTTGTAACTAGAGAAGTAGTAGTAGAATAATAACAAATCAAATTATTAAACTTAATATTTAAAAATGCTGACTAGTGATTATGTTAGTAAAAAATTATTATTAGAATAATAAAGAGTAATCAGGGTTGGTTACTCTTTAAATTTTCTAAAAGGGGTGCTGTATGAGCGTACAAAAAGAAAAAAATAAAAAGTCCAAAAAAACTGTTAACACTAAAAAAAAGAACAAAAGTATAGAAAAACCTAGAAATTTTAATTTGTGGCTAGTTGTTACTTTTTTAACAGGTGTTTTATTAATTATTTCAACATATGCATGGTTTTCTGCATCATTAGATGTTAGGATTAGGTTTTTTGATATGACAGTTGCTACTGATACCGGGATATTTATTTCATTAGATGGTATAGATTTTTCTAGTTCGATTGTAGTATCTGACGATTCTGTAATTTATGATTTAAAATCAACTTATCCCAATCATACTAATCAATGGCCTTCTGGCGGACTATGGCCAGTTTCTTCTAATGGTATCAGAAACTCAAATAGCAATAAATTTGATATGTTTGCAGGATCTGTAAGAGGATACAAAGGTAGAAGAAGGACAGATATTACTAATTTAAATACTTTCTTAATTCCAGAAAATCAATCAAATGCAAACAATCTTTTTGTAGCGTTTGATCTATTTATGAAAAATGTTAGTAATTCACCTTTTAATGATAATCTTTACTTTGATGAGGGTACTTTAATAGATTTTGAAGAAGATACACCAGATGATATCATAGAATCTATGAGTGGTATTATGAATTCTATGAGAATTGGAGTTGTAAGAATTGGTAGTGTTTCTTCTGATTCTTACATTAATACTATTCAAAATTTAGCATGTAATAATAATTGTGAAATGGTGATTTATGAACCAAATAGTACTTCGCATTCTGAGGTATCAATAGAAAGAGCTATGGAATATTACGGCATAACTTTGGTTGATGGTGTATATACACCTACTTATGCTGTTATAAACGAGGGTGAAAATTTAGATCTTGCAAGTGGGCATCCAGAGAGTGGAATCCCTTTAGATACAGAACACTTTGCATTACAAGAAACAATTACTCATTTTAGAAACCCTATATTTCAAATACCTCATGGAATTACAAAATTTAGAGTTTATGTTTGGATAGAGGGCCAAGATATAGACAGTTTAGAAACTAATTCAGATGGTGCCGCTATTTATGCAGCAATTAACTTTGCTAAGGATTTAGCAGGTTATCAATAAGAGAAAAAGGGTGATTTTATGAAAAAAGAAGAAAATAAAGTTAATTTTGATTTGTCCAAGCTTAGCTTAAGTGAATTAATTGATGTTTATGAGAATATAGAAGATTTTTTAAAGTATTTAGAAGATAAAAAAATCATACAGAAAGATGAGGTGGGAAATAAAGATGAGTAATTTTGTTAAATTTATTAATGAAGATATTGAAGCTAAAAAAACACTATTTTCCACTATGCCAACAAAAACTAAGAGAGATATAAAAAAATTCAACGAAAAAATTGATTCTGTCACTGAAAAATACGAAGAATATAAAGTGCGTGTAAAGAAATATTTGGATACTAAGAGTAAGTCTTATAATATAAAAAAGGTTGATAAAAATATTGGAGAATTAAGAGAAAAACTTAATAAATTAGAACATGTTAAATTTATCTTAAATCCTTTGAATACTTATTTTGAAAAAATAGGATTTGATAATTTGTTATATGAAATAAGTAATTATTATGATTTCAATTTTAATACTTTAAATCAAATTATAAATCAGTTTTTAGATATATTTGAGTTAATTGGAATTAAGATTAATAGTGATGACTTTGATTACACTTGTTATATTAATGAGTATATGTCTGCTTTTTTAGAAGTTAGAAATAAAAAAAGCGACAATTACAGTGAGGTTTCTGAAATATTTGAGAGAATATACTGGGTTAACCCTGAAATTATTGAGCATATTGAATTAAATTTTAGAAAATTAATAAAAAAATATGAGAAGAAATTTATAAATTATATTTCAAAACATCAAAAAGAAATTATGGTTGAAAACAGTATTGATTCTTATGAAGAGTGTTTAAAAAAGTTGAAGGAAGTTTATATTAAATTAGATATTGTTGATAAAGAAGATGTATACGATATTATTGATTTAGCAAAAAACAAAGTTATTGAAATAGATAAATATTTTGAGAATAATAATTTTAGAACTTCTGCTTATAGTACCTTAACTATTGATTCTTTAAATATTGAAGATAGCGAAAAAACGGATAAATTTTATGAGAATTTAGAAAAATTAAAAAGCAATATAGAGGAATATAATAATTATATTAAATTTCTTCCGTTGTTTAATGATTTTAAAAATGAATATCAAAGTTTAATTCCTAGTGAAGAAAAAAGTTCTAATAAAAATAATGTTAGTAGTAGTTTAAAAACAATTGAGTCTCAAATTTCGGATAAAGAATCCAAATTAGAAAAAATAAATAAAAAAATATCTAAAAGTGAGTCTGCTTTTTTTGAAAGTAAAAAAGATAATGCTGTTAAGCAAATGAAAATTGATTCTATTAATCTGGCAAAAGAACTTTATTATTTATACAAAAAGTATGATCAAGAGTGCTTTAAAGAAAAGGTATTAAGTGTTTTAAATAACTCATTAACAATATCTGAGTTGTTGCATTTATATTATAGTTTTGATTATTTTAAGAAAGTTGCAATAAAAAAAGTGTTTAAAGTTTCAACTTATGATGAAATTGTTAAATATAGTGAAAGTTTCGATTTATTTGCAATGAATCCAACAAATATAATTATTAATGGTGTTTCGTTATTTGAAGAAAAAGACGTCGCTAGAATCATAATGAACAAATACAGATTAGATAACATTAATTTAACTGAAGAAACTTTAAATCCAGATGACTTAAATTTATTGTTAGAAAAAATTCAATTTTTATTAAGAATAAATGAAATAGAAAAAAGTTCAACAACAGTTGAAAAAATTTGGTTTATGGTTAAAGTTAAAGAAATAAATGATGTTTACAAAAGAAAAAATTAAGTAAATAAAAAAACAAAGTGTTTTAATTATCCTAAATGTTATTGACAATTTGTCGAATTATGTTAAAATATATATATAAAATAGAAGGAGAATTGATTTATGCCAAAACAAAACAAAAGGCGCGTAGGACGCGTAAAAAATCTTATTGTAATATGCACACTAAGTGCAATAATCTTATCAGTTTCAACATATGCATGGTTTATAGGTATGCAAACAGTTGCTGTATCTAGCTTTGATGTTGAAATTGCAGTAACGGATAGTTTATTACTATCATTGGATGGAGCATCTTGGAATCATACTGTGAGTATTTCGGAAGATACTCTAGAGGCGGTTTCCTATGATGGACATACTAATAGCTGGGGTGGAGATGGTTTATTCCCAGTATCATCAATTGGAGAAATGGATGTTGAACATTCAAGAATGAAATTGTTTGAAAAAGCAAGTTTAACTGCTACTCCAGGTGGTTATAGACTTTTAGCAAGTCGTGTTAACAATTTTGGTGCTGAGCAATCAGAACAAGATGGATATGTAGCATTTGATTTGTTTGTTAAAAACTTTTCAGGTACTCAATATCTTCCGGAGTTGAACGTAGCTGATGAAGAAGCAATTTATTTAACAGTAGATTCAGCTGTTACAGTTGCAGAAGCTGGTGTTGCTGATACAGGAATTGAAAATTCTGTTAGAGTAGCATTTGCTCAAATAGGTCGTGTTATTGGTACTGAAACTGATTCACTAGTAATAACAGGTATTACTTGTGAGGATGATGGTGCTGGTAATCCAAGTGTTAATGGCCCTGTAACTGGGATTTGTAGAACAGCTCAGATTTGGGAACCAAATGATACTAACCATAATGCAAATGCAATTAGATGGTATGAAACATCTTGCCTAGCTAGAGCTGCAGAGGGTGATGATGTTACAGACCCAGATTCTTATAGTGGAGATTGTCAGTCTGTTATAGATGGTATTGCATATCCTACATATGCAGTAAGTGCTCCTATAGCATCATCTGATCATGTTGATATATATGATGGAGCTGCTTATAATACATATACTGGATCTTATCCATTATTACAATCTTACGAATATTTCACTGATACTATGAAGTTATTAAGAGGAACTGAACGTCCAGCGTTTATGACTTTAGCTCCAAATAGTATTACTAAAGTAAGAGTATATATATATCTTGAGGGACAAGATATTGATAATTATGACTTTTCTTCAATAGGAAAAAGAATAGCTGTTAATTTTGGGTTCACTAAACAAAGATATACTGAGGATGATATTGAATATGAGGGACCAGATGTAAATGAAGG
>SKJH01000005.1 GCA_007116005.1 Bacilli bacterium
AAAAAAAAGTGTATAATACATGCTATTATTAAAAACAGGAAGTATATGGCACAAAAAGAAAGGGGATTTGTTTATGAATAATGAAGATTTTTTAAAAGGAGTAGTGTATATTGATAAAAAACTTTCTAATAATAAAGAATCAGAAAGTTTAATTAGATTTACAACGTCGGATAAAAATGTAATTGAAAAAAAATATACAGATGAGTTATATATTTTTTCAATAAAAGGTATGAAACAAATATCTTCAATTGAAAAAAAAGCTGACATAATAGAGGTTACTTATGAAGACAACAGTAAAGTATCTTTTATTAATAATGAAAAAATGTATAACAATTTAAATGCATTAAAACAAAATCAAGAAAAAGTTAGAGAAATACCAAAAAGTACAAAAACCGGTAAATTAAAAAAGTTTGTTTTATATGTTACTGCTGGTGCTGTTCTTTTAACAGGCGCATATGGAATAAAAAAAGGAATAAATTACTATAATTCATCTCGTCCTATTAAAGTAATAGAACAACCAGTTGATAAAACTCCTCCAAGTTATAATGATGAAACAATGGTAAGGGAACCTATTGATATACATGATGATCAAGCAAGAGCTGAACAAGTTAAAAAATTTGTTGATGAAATAAAAGAAAAACACAATCAACATATAGAACTTGAAACAGCAGAAGATATTATATCTATAATAAATGGAAGATTTGAATTTGATGGTATGACTATAAAAGAAACCTCTGCTAGAGTAAGTGTTTCTTTAAATAGAATAAACCAAATTTTAGCAGACAATAATAATTTAGATAAAGAAGTAGTATATTTATCGGACTTTGTAGTATCTTTTCCAGATATGTCACAAAAAATTAGAGAATTTGAAGAATTAAATAGAACTATATCAATAAAATTTATGGAAGAAAATGTTGCTTTTGCAGGAAGAAGAGGAGATTTATATGAAGATTTTTCTCCAGAATATGTTAGCTTAGTAAGAAAATTAATGCTAAATGCATATTACGCTCCAAGAAATATAAGCGATATCAAAGAAAAAAGTGGTGCACATTTATTAAAAGAAAAGGTTATATCCCATGCTATAGCAACACATATGGAACCTAGTTATAAAGTGGAAAAAACTGATTTATATGGACAAAAAGGTTATATTTTCGGAGAACATTATGAAATAAAAAGAGAAGATGATAAAAACGATTTCTATTATCCTTTAAATGTACAAGATAAAAAATTATTTGCACACCAAGATATATTTGAAGAAATATATGATGAAAGAAATTATTCTGCATTAGTTAATATTGATGGTGTAAAAACTGAAGAATCACTTCTTCTGAATCCAAAAGCTACAAAGATGGGTGTTATTGCTAAAAATGATACAAGATATAATCAAGATGCAAATAGATTTTGGATTGAAGTTCTTAGAGAAGCTCCAGATTTTGATGTATATTTAGAAATGTTAGATCAAATGAACGAAGAAAAAGAAGAACAATCAAAAACAAGATAAAATAAAAGACGTTAAACTTTACAAATTAACGTCTTTTTCTTTGACTTTATATAGTATTCATAATAAAATATTTATAGGAAGTGATGAAATGGTAAATGCAATAGAAATGTTAAATAATGCTTCAAAAGGAAAATATGCTATTCCACAATTTAATATAAATAATTTAGAGTGGACTAAATATATACTTGAAGAATGTAATGAATTAAAAAGCCCAGTTATTTTAGGAGTTAGCGAAGGTGCTGCAAAGTATATGGGTGGATTTTTTGTAGTATCTAATATGGTTTTAGGTTTGATAAAAGATTTGGGAATAAAAATACCAGTTGCTCTTCATTTAGATCATGGGAGTAGTTTTTTATCTTGTAAAAATGCAATTGATGCAGGATTTACCTCAGTAATGATTGATGCTTCAAACCAATCAATTGAAGATAATATAAAAATAAATAAAGAAGTAGTAGAATATGCTAAAATAAAAAATGTAAGTGTAGAAGCTGAAATAGGAAAAATTGGTGGAACAGAAGATGATATAACCACTACTGAGTCATTAGCCGGATTAGATGATTGTATATTGTTATATAATAAAACAAATGTTAACTTTATTGCTCCTGCTATTGGTAGTGTTCATGGTATGCACAAAGGACCATTAAATTTAAATTTGAATATTTTGATTGAAATAAAAAAATCTATTGATATACCTTTAGTTTTACATGGTGGTACTGGTATTCCAGAAAATAAGATAATCCAATGTATTAAAAATGGTATATCAAAAATAAATATAAATACTGAATTACAATTAGAGTGGTCTAAAGCAGTTAGAAAATACTTAAAAGATAATGTTGATGTTTATGACCCAAGAAAAATAATTGCATCAGGAGAGAATGCTTTAAAAGAAACAGTAAAAAGAAAAGTTATTTTATTAAATAGTGGTAATAGAATATAATAACAAGGAGGTTATTATGGCAAACATTGTAATTGAAGGTGGGTATAAATTATCAGGCAAAATAAATATAAGTGGTGCAAAAAATAGTGCTGTAGCTTTAATTCCTGCAGCTATTCTTTGTGATGAAAAAGTTACTATATCAAATGTACCAAATATATCTGATAAATATGCATTAGATGATATTTTAAAATATTTAGGGGCTAAAATAAATGATAATGGAGAATCTATTACTATAGATCCAACGGAGATTGTAAATAAAGAAATACCTGAATCCATATCCAAAAAATTACGTGCATCGTATTATTTTATGTCATCTTTATTAGGAAAATATAAAAAAGTATCAATGTATTTTCCTGGAGGTTGTGCAATAGGTGCAAGGCCTATAGATCAAACTATTAAAGGTTTTGAAGCATTAGGAGCTAAAATTATTAAAGAAGGTAGTAAATATACAATATATGCAGATAAATTAACTGGAGGTAATGTGTATTTAGATATGCCTAGTGTAGGTGCTACAATAAATACTATTTTAGTTGCTGTTAGAGCAGAAGGAAAAACAATTATAGAAAATGCAGCAAAAGAACCTGAAATAGTTAATGTTGCTACTTTTCTAAATAATATGGGGGCTAAAATTACTGGAGCTGGAACTAGTGAAATAAAAATAGAAGGTGTAGATAAATTACATAGTTGTTTTATAGAAGTTATACCTGATAGAATAGAAACAGGCACATATATGATAGCATCTGCTTTAATAGGTGAAAAAGTTAGAATAGAAAATGTTATTCCAGAACATGTAGAGGCTTTAACTTTAAAATTAAAAGAAGCAGGAGTGGAAATAGAAACAGGGGAAGATTACATTATAGTATCTTCAACAAATAAAATGAAAGCTATAAATATAAAAACAATGGGGTTCCCAGGATTTCCAACAGACCTTCAACAACCAATGTCGACTTTCCTTACACAGTGTGATGGTATAAGTACAATTCATGAAACAATATATGAAAATAGGTTCAAAAATTTAGACTATTTGAAACTTATGGGATCAAATATAAAAACTGAAAAAGATAAAGCATATATAGAAGGAAAAATAAAATTGAAAGGTACTTTTGTAGAAGCTACAGATTTAAGAGCAGGCGCGTGTTTGATAATTGCAGGACTTATTGCAGAAGGAAAAACAGTTATAACAAATATAGAACATATATTAAGAGGATACTCTAATATAATAGAGAAATTACAGAATATAGGTGCTAAAATAAAAATAGAATAAATATAATTTACAGAGAAGTATCTCTGTTTTTTTTAAGGGGGATTATATGAAACTAATAAAGAGATTTTCAATTATATTAATATTTATCTTGGTAATAATAATATATATGTCTAATATAGATAATAAAATATATTATGTTGCGTTAGGAGATTCATTAGCAGAGGGGATTGACCCATATGGAAAAACAGGTTATGGCTATAGTGATTATGTTAGAAAATTTTTAGAACATAAAAACATATTAGAAAATTATACAAAAAAGTTTGCTAAAAAAGGCCATAGAATAACAGATTTAATAATGGATATTGAAAATAATAAAAAAATGGAAATTGATAATAAAAAAACAACTATAAAAAATGCATTGATTAATGCAGATCTTGTAACTATTTCAATAGGAGCTAATGATTTATTTTATAAATTAGGAGTTAATAATTTAATTTTTGATATAGATAATGTAGAGAATTTATATAGATATGTAGATGAAATAATAATTGATATGGATAAATTAATAGAATTAATCCAAAAATATTGTAAAGAAGATATAATCTTAGTGGGGTATTACAACCCTTTATCAAATAAAAAATCATTATTAGCAAGAGAATTAGAACCTATTTTTATGTATATAAACATTAAAATGACAGAACTTGCTAATAAATATGATATATACTATGTTGATATATATCAAATATTTAAGGAAAATCCTGAATATTTACCTAATCCATTAGATATACACCCTTCTAACGAGGGATACGAGGTAATATCAAGAGAAATAATATCGGTAATAAAACAAAAAATATTAAAATAGTTCT
>SKJH01000028.1 GCA_007116005.1 Bacilli bacterium
ATATCATATATTATCACTAGAAGTATATCTTAAAACGCCATAAACCTGTCTAGAATCGATTTTGTTTGTTTTTTAATAGTAAACTATTAGTAAATAATAAAAGTGCTTTAAATCGCGTTTATTTACGTTTTAATTTATGTGCAACTGATTGTATATAATAGATAATATATTTCTTTGTTTGTAAATATTTATATATAAAATATATTCTATATGTTTTATGACTGTTAAATCTTTTAGTGATATTATTGAAAAAAATAGGAAAAGACTTCCACGTCTTGATTCATTAAAAGGTAAAATAAGAGAAAAAAAGTTTGTTGGTTTTGATATTGAAACTTATGGAAATGACAACAAATTTTATAGTTGTGGTTTTTACTGGGAAGATAAAGGATTAAAGAAATTTGAATATTTTTATGATAAAGAAAAAGCTATTGATTTTATTTTATCAAGAAGATTTAGAAATCATTTAATAGTAGCAACAAATTTAGGTTTTGATATTACTGGTTTATTTTGGGAAACTAAATACTGGAATAAATTTAATAACTTATCGCGTGGTGGTAATATTATTTTATCTGAATATGATCTTGGAAATAATAATGGAAAAATAAAATTTATAGATACTTTTAATTATGTAAAATTTGGAGTTTCACAACTTGCAGAAATAGTTGGACTTAAAAAACTTGATAAACCATCATTTTGGAAAACTCAAGATCTTAATGGAAAAACATTCTATAAAGCTATAAAACCAAAAACTTGGCAGGAAAAAAATGAACTTATGATTTATAATCAGATGGACTGTAAAGTAACTTATGAATTTATGAAGTTTTTCCAAAAAGTTTTAAATGATACTGGTGGAAATCTTAAAATAACTATTGGAAGTTGTGCAATGGATTTATTTAGGAGAAAATTTTTAAAAACAGATTTAATAAAAGAAAAATATATTATAAAAAATGATGAAGATATAACAAATCTTATATTTGATTCATATTATGGTGGGAGAACAGAAACATATGCACGTGGAAAAATAAAGAATCTTAATTATTATGATGTTAATAGTTTATATCCTTTTAGTATGAAAAAACAAATCCCACTTCCACAAAGCGTTAGAAAACCAAACTTTTTTTCTATTCAGAACATAAAAAATTATGAAGGAGTAAGTCAGGTTATTATAGAATCTCCAAATGAAAATTCTAAGAATTTAAAAAATACTAAAGTTTTAAAATATCCACTTTTACCATTTAGATCTAAAAAATTATTATTTGCTCTTGGTTCATTTATGGGATCATATACACATTTAGAACTCAGAAAAGCTTTAGAACTTGGATATAAAATTAAGCAAATAACAAGTCAAATAATATATACTCAAACAATTGATTTATTTAGTGGTTATGTAGATACTTTATATAATAAAAGATTAAAATATCAAGAAGATAAAAACAGTGCTCAACTTATTGTTAAACTTCTTATGAACTCTCTTTATGGAAAATGGGGTCAAAGAAGCGTTGAAAATTATAAAGTAGTGGATATTGATTATTTATCAGAAGCAGATAAGGATTTATATGTTTATAATGCTAAAGGTAAGTATATAACAAGTGATATTGAACACAATAGGTTTTATATTTATAGATCTAAAGAAGAAAAACACACTAATTTCACTTTCCCTATAATTGCAAGTTATATAACTTCATATGCAAGACTTCAAATGTATGATTTAATATGTGAAAATGATGCATATTATTGCGATACAGATAGTTTAATAACAAAGAATAAAATAAAAACAACTTCAGGGCTCGGTGGTTTAAAACTTGAAGATAGAATTAAATCAGGCATTCTTATTAAACCTAAACTTTATGAGATTAACGGAAAAATAAAATCTAAAGGTTTAATGGGTGCATCACAAAGTGATTTTGATAGAATAATTTATGGGAAAAAAGTATATAAAAAGAAATTAACAAAACTTAAGGAGAGTGTAAGGGGAAATAAAAAACCAAATACTTGGATTAGTATTCATAAAACTTTTGATCTAGAAGATGACAAAAGAAAATGGATAAATAAATTTAATAAAGATGTTTTAGAGTGGAGTACTCCACGACTTTTAAAAATAATACCAAATACTGATAAAAAATGACTTCAAAAATATTATATAATTCAAGTGGGAGATTATTAATAGAAGTTATGGTTAAATCAAAACTTGGATCAACTATTGAAATTGTTTCTGCAAGATCTAATAATATAAAAAAAGATTTTCAAAGCGTTATGGCAAGAAGTTTAAAAAAAGCTATTTATAATCATATGAGTAATTTTGATAAAGTAAATCAGATTACTTATGTTAATTCTTTTAATGAACTTGAAAGTTACCAGTTAATAGATTATATAATAGATTATGATAGAAAACCTAAAAGAATTATAAGAAAAGGAAAAGCTTACGCAGTTTCAAGAGATGAAAAAGGCAGATTTAAAAAATTTGATAGATTTAAAGTTTCAAAAATTGATAAAACAAAAGTTGATAAAGTAATAAATAAAGAAAAAGAAATAAGTTCTGAACTTGATGGTGTGGTATTTAAATCAACTAAAGATGAATTAACAATACTTGATGATTCAGGTTTTCAGGTTTCAAGAAATATTAAAGATGAAAATGAAAGAAAAAGATTTATAACTGAATATGAAGCTAATAGACTTGAAGGTAGAAGATGATAGTAGGTTATAGGGGGAGGCGTGGATCTGGAAAAACAGCGTGTATGGTAAGAGATGCATATATTTCTTATTTGAATGGTAGAAAAATATTTAGTAATATAAAACTTAATTTTCCTTTTGATCCTATTACAAGTGAATCTATTGAAAACTTTAAAGAGAGTGATTTTAAAAATTGTGTTTTAGTTATTGATGAAATTCAAGTATTATTTAATAGTAGAACTTGGAAAAATAAAAGAAATATGAATTTTTCTATTTTTGTACAACAAACAAGAAAGCGTGGAGTAGATATTTATTTTACTACTCAAAGCCTAAGAACTGTTGATGTAAATATTCGTGAAAATATGGACATTCACGTTTTCCCAAAACCTGTAATTAGAGATGAAGTTTTAATAATGTTTGAAGTTATTTATTTTGATCCTTATGCTAGTGAAAGTTTTTATAATAATAAGAGTGATGTTTCTATTTATGTTCGTGCAGATCCTATTTTTAAATTATATAATAGTGATGAAATTGTTTCTATAAAGTAATATATAGTTTGTATTATACAAATATTTATATATGAAATGCATTTTATATAAGTTATGATTAACATAGAATATAAATTTTTTGTATTAATAAAATATGCAAGAAAAGAATATGAAAACATTTCTAAGTTTGCAAAAGAAAATAAATTAGGCATTCATTATACATATAAAGCATTTTCAGATCTTGAAAATGATGGATATATAAATAAAGTAAAGAAATCAGGGAAAACAGAATATGTACTTACTCAAAAAGGAATAAACCTTTTATATACAGATTTAATAAACCAAAAAATAAATTATAGGAGATGAAAAATGAGAACAGAAAAAATTATGAAAGATGGAAAAGAATTAACAACAAACGATGGAAAAACATTAACAGAAAACTATTTTGATGTAGGAGATGAAGTAATACTTGATACTGGAGTAGTTATTGAAAGAAATAATGATGTAGAAGTAATTAATAAAAAAGGAGAAAAAGAAAAGAAAATAATAACAAACTACTTTATAAAAGCAAGTGTAAAAGATAAAGATGGTAAAGTATTTGAAAGTACAGAAGAAGATCCTTTATTTATTAACTTAACTCCAACACAAGCAAATAGCATTAAAAAACTATTTAGTGAAAATAAAGAGTTAAATCAAGAAATACTTAAATGTTATAAATATACAAATAAGTATGGTGATCAGGTTGGAATTGGTTTAAAATTAGAATTTAAAAAACCAACAACATTTAAATAATTGGTGTTAAAAAATGAATGATGATGAATTTGGTTTGTATGAATGGAATGAGTTATTATTAAGAGAATTAGGGTTTAATGAAGAATGAATATAATTAGATACAAGTGTGATTGTGGGAACGATGTTGAGTATATGATCTATAAGTATGAGGAAGGTAATGAGTGGTACATAGATAGTTGTTGTGGTGGATGTAATGCTGCTAATAATATTTTATTTTGTCCTTTTTGTGGTAAAAAAATAATAGAAAAAAAAAAAAAAAAAAAAAAAAAAAAAAAAAAAAAAAAAAAAAAAAAAAAAAAAAAAAAAAAAAAAAAAAAAAAAAAAAAAAAA
>SKJH01000021.1 GCA_007116005.1 Bacilli bacterium
ATTGAAGGAGAATAAATATAAGGATGAATTTAAATTATAAATAGTATCATTATTTAATAATGGTAAACCAGCAAAAGAAATAATTGAATATTCATAGAGTATGAAAAACTGATAAAGCTACTTATAAAATTATTTAAAAACAACTCAATTAAAAAACGTTTATTATAAAACTGCCCTAAAAAGAGTTAAATCGATATTCTTTTTTGTGAAGTGTGTTTTTCTTATGTCTTTTTTTGTGTGTTTTAAAAAGTTATATACATATTTTATCCCTAATATTATTTTATAGGTGGATAATATGAATAATATAGGGTTAGATAAAAAACAAGTTACAATATCAAGAGAAAAACATGGTAGTAATGTAATAAGTAAAAAACAAAAAAAGAGTTTTTTTAATATTTTTATAGGTAATTTAGGGGATCCAATAATTAGAATATTATTAATTGCTTTAGCGCTAAATTTGTTGTTTTTATTAAACAATTTTGACTGGTATGAAACAATTGGTATTGCTGTAGCTATATTTTTAGCGTCATCTATATCAACTGTATCAGAATACGGGAGTGAAGAAGCTTTTGATAAGCTTCAAGAGAATGCTTCTAAAATTAAGTGTAGAGTTTATAGAAATAATAATTTAGAAGAAATTTTTATTGATGATGTAGTAGTAGGTGATGTTATTTTGTTACAATCAGGTGATAAAATTCCAGCTGACGGTGTTTTAGTAAATGGTAGCATTAGTGTTGACGAATCTGCTTTAACTGGTGAATCAAAAGAAGTTACAAAAAAAATAATGATAAAGTTTTAAGAGGTTCTATAGTTTGTTCTAATGAAGGTAAAATCAAGGTTACATCGGTTGGAGATAATACAGAATATGGAAGTATAGCGTTAGAACTCCAAGAAGATAAAAGAGAAAGTCCTTTAAAACTAAAACTAGGTGTATTAGCTAAAACAATAAGTCGCTTTGGTTATGTTGGAGCCTTATTAGTATCTATTTCATATTTATTTAATGTAATATTTATACAAAACAATATAGAAATATTAAATAATTTTCATATGTTAATGGGGCATATTTTGCATGCTGCTACATTAGCGGTTACAGTAATAGTAGTAGCGGTTCCAGAAGGACTTCCAATGATGATAACGTTAGTTTTATCTTCAAATATAAAAAAAATGTTAAAAGATAATGTTTTAGTTAGAAAACTTGTTGGAATAGAAACGTGTGGAAATATAAATATATTGTTTACTGATAAAACAGGTACTATAACTAATGGTAAATTAAAGGTAAATAATTTTATAAGTGGAGAAAAAAAAGAATGTAATTTTTTTGAGTTGAGTAAAAAAACAGGACTATTTAAATTGTTAGCTGTATCACTTATTTATAATAATGGTGCTACAATAGATAAAAACAAAAAGGTTGCCATTGGTAGCAACTCAACTGATAGGGCGTTACTAGAAGCAGTATCTACATATAAATTAAAAGATTATATTAAAACAGAAAAAACAACACCTTTTAATAGTGATAAAAAGATATCTATGAGAAAAATATCAGGCGCTTATAATATTAACCTTATAAAAGGTGCTCCTGAAAAAATATTACCCTTATGCAAACATTTTTACGATGATAAAGGTAAAAAACAAAAATTATATAAAATAAGCGAAATAAAAAGGAAAATGGAAAGTGATATAAATAAAGGAGTTAGATATATTGCAACAGCAACTTTTGAAAATAATAGTAGAGAGTTATCGTTAATCGGTATAATTGGTATAAAAGACGAGGTAAGAAAAGATGTTAAGGAGGTATTAAAGGGAGTTGAAAATGCCTTAATACAGGTTGTAATGATTACGGGTGATTCTAAACCAACTGCTGTTGCTATTGCAAAAGAAATACAATTGATTGAAGAAAATAGTATAGTTTTAACTTCAGAGGAACTAAAAAATATTAATGATGAAGAATTAAAATCTAAACTAAAAAATATTAGAGTTATAGCAAGAGCGCTTCCAAGTGATAAAAGTAGATTAGTAAGGATATCTCAAGAAATGGGATTTGTTGTAGGGATGACAGGAGATGGAGTTAATGATGCACCAGCATTAAAAAAAGCAGATGTTGGTATCGCAATGGGAAGCGGTACAGAAGTAGCAAAAGAAGCGTCTGATATTGTCATATTAGATGATAATTTCAAATCTATAGCTAAAGCGGTATTATATGGAAGAACAATATTTAAAAATATAAGAAAATTTATAATATTTCAACTTACTATTAATTTTTGTGCAGTAGGTCTTTCTATTATAGGACCTTTTATTGGGATAAATGCTCCTATTACAGTTATTCAAATGTTATGGATAAATATGATTATGGATACTTTTGCAGCGCTTGCTTTTGCTGGGGAGGCTCCTTTAAAAGAATTTATGAAAGAACAACCAAAAAGAAGAGACGAATTAATAATTAATAAATATATGAAGTATCAAATAATAGTAACGGGTATTTATTCTTTAGTTTTATGCATATTGTTTTTGAAAGCACCATTTTTAAGAAATTATTTTGGTAATGGTAATACATTAAATTTAATGACTGCCTTTTTCGCTTTATTTATATTTATAGGAATTTTCAATAGTTTTAATGCACGGACTCATCGTATAAATTTATTATCAAATGTAATAAAAAATAAAACTTTTATAATTATTATGCTTTTTATATCGATTGTTCAAATAATTATAATATATTATGGTGGTTCAATATTTAGAGCAACAGGATTAAGTATAAATGAGTTGATAATAATAATTTGCATTTCTTTTTCAGTTATTCCTTTTGATTTATTAAGAAAAGTATATTTAAGGGGCAAAGGAGTTATAGGCGGTGTGTAATATTTTTAAAAAACACATATTAACTATTAGTTAATGTGTGTTTTTTTTAATGTTTAAATGTTATAATATATATGAGTTAATTAGGAGGGGAATTATGATTTATTTAGATTATTCAGCAACTACAAAACCTGATGATGAAATAATTGATACTTTTAATAAGGTAAGTAAAAATTATTTTGGTAATCCTAATTCACTACATAGATTAGGAATAGAATCAAAAGAGTTAATTGATAACGCTACAAAACAAATTGCAAAATATATAAATGTTGATCAAAATGAAATAATTTATACATCGGGTGCAACTGAGTCAAATAATTTGGTTATAAAAGGTGTTTGCACAAAGTATAAAAATAGAGGTAATCATATAATTACAACAAAACTAGAACATTCGTCTGTCGCTTCTACTTTAGAATATTTAACTACTATTGGGTTTGAAGTAGATTTTGTTAATGTTTTAGATAATGGACTTGTAGATATTAAACATTTGAAATCTTTAATAAAAGATAGAACTATTTTAGTTACAATAAGTGCTGTAGATAGTGAGATAGGAATAAGGCAACCTATAGAAGAAATAGGTAGTATTTTAAAAGAATATTCAAAGTGTTTTTTTCATACAGATATGACTCAATGTTATGGAAAGAGTAAAATAGATTTAACAAATATTGACTTCGCATCGTTTTCAGGTCATAAAATATATTGTTTTAAAGGAATTGGTGGGTTGTATAAGAAAAATAACATTGTAATTGAAACACTTATCCATGGAGGAAAAAGCACAAGTGTTTATAGAAGTGGCACACCTGGGACAGAATTAATTGTATCCTTTGCAAAATCTACAAGGTTTGTAATGGAAAAAATAGATGAAAATTATAAATACATAGAAACTTTGAATAAAAAAATGAAAAAGGGTTTAAGTAAATATGAAAAAGTAGTTATTAATAGTACTGAAAATTCTATTCCGCATATTTTAAATATAAGCATATTAGGTATTAAACCTGAAACATTTATACATTCACTTGAGGAATATGATATATTTATATCAACTAAAAGCGCATGTTCAAAGAATGGCGAAATTTCTTCTGCTGTTTATAGTTTAACAAACAATGAAGAAATATCGGTTTCATCTTTAAGAATTAGCTTATCACATAAAACAACGGTTAGAGAAATCGAAGAATTTTTAAGAGTTTTTGATATATGTTATAAAAAAAATATATTTAGTAAAAACTAATTTAATATATAGTAGGCAGGTGTTATATGAAAAAAGGTATAACTTTAGTAGAATTGTTAGCGGTAATTATAATATTAGGGATAGTAACTTCTATAGCAGTACCAATAGTTTTAAATGTTATAAGTGTTTCTAGAATGAATGCTTATGTAAAAAATGTAGAAATGGTGAGGAAAGCTGCG
>SKJH01000006.1 GCA_007116005.1 Bacilli bacterium
AATGGAAATAGGAACTTTAACTGTAAATTGGTTCTTAATTGATCGGGAAGTAGCACAACTTGGTAGTGCACATGGTTTGGGACCATGAGGTTGCAGGTTCAAATCCTGTCTTCCCGACCATATTGATACATAAATCATTCATTAGAATGGTTTTTTTTATTCCTAAGAGCAACTCATTGACCCAAAACATATTTAGTTTCAGATAATAGTTATTGTTATGTAAAATTGTAATAAAAACTAACCAGATTCTATTTTTGAGAAATAGTAATAGACTAAAAAGCCAATAAAATATAATACCCATTTCATTTATAAAAAAAGGGTAGTAATATTAATAAAGATTCTTATAAACATTATATTATAGAATATATTAATACATAAGCTATTCATTATAATGTTTTTTTTTAAAAATAATCTTTGTTGTTTTAAATTTATAAATACTATACAATGTGTATATAACTATGATATAAGATTATATAATTTTTCTAAATCCTTTTCTTTAATATCAAAACTTGTTCCGTGATCATGAATCTCGCCATATCTTTTTCCGCTACAAAAGGTTCCTATTTTAAAAGTTATTCTTATAACACCGTTTTCAATAAGATTAATGAATTCATCGAAATTTTTCAACTTATAAAAAGTTATATTATCATATTTATAAAAAGATTGTCCATTAACTTTTTTTTGTAACACATCAACAATAGCTAATGTTTTTAATTTTCTGTATAATTTTTCTTCCAACAATTCAAAGGTCCAAAAAGTATTCATATCAATTATTTCATTATTTCTATTCAATACACATAAAAATATTTTTTGTTGTTCTTTTTCTACTTTCAAACTAAATAAAAATCTTGACCCTAATGTAGTAATTTTCTTAGCAAATACAGAAATGTTCAAAACTTTTATATTTTTTTCTTTTTTATGAGGATAACCATAAGTATTTCGTAATCTTTTAATTTCAAATAAATATTTCCCATCAGGAGTAGCGCTGAATAAAGTGATATAATCGCCACAAAATATTTTTTTTGTCTTTATTTCAATGTCTTCAAAATCGGGAATTTCAAAATTTTCTATTGGTTTTTTAAGTAATAATTCAAAAGTATTTCCGGCGCTACCTGTTCCTTTACTATTACATTTAATCCATCCTAGTTTATAAATACGTTCAAACTCGGTTTTTAATTTTTGTATATTTCCTTCCATAATTCCTCCTTTATAAATTAAATTAATTATATTAAAAAACAAAATAATATAAATGACGTAAATATTAAAAACAGTTACTTTTTAATTTGAAAAACTGTAATTTAATTATGTGTAATTACATATATATTGTTTAAATATTTACCAAAACAATATAACAATAAAAAGTTATAAAAACATTTGCTTTCCATTCAAGTCAAAAATTGACAAAAAATTATTTTAATAGTATAACTTGTTTGTTATTAATGAATATTTTTTTAATAAAAAGGAGGATAAGATATAGTGATAAGCGATGAAAAAGTGACTTATATAAAGTTTTTCGCACCAGTTATACCACAATCTACAAACGCATTAATGGAGGTAGTGGATGATCAAGTTAGAAAAGGATTTAATAAAATAGTTTTATTAATATCAACTCCTGGTGGATCTGTTCATCATGGAATATCAATATATAATTATTTAAAAGGTTTAAATGTAAAAGTAGAAACGCATAATTTTGGTAGTGTAGACTCAATAGGTAGTGTTTTGTATTGTGCTGGAGAAAAGAGATATTCTGTAAAAAATGCTAGATTTTTAATTCACCCAGTACAAATGCAATTTCAAGCCAATCAATCTTTTGAAGAAAAACAAATAGAAGAAAAATTAAACTCACTTAGAATTGATGAAAAAAATTTAAGTTCAATTATAGCGTTAGAAACTGATAAGAATATCAGTGATATATTAAAAGCAATTCAATGTAGAACAACCCTTTTACCACCCGACGCTATTAAATTTGGACTAGTACATAAAATAAAAGATGAATTAATTCCTGCAGGAGCAAATTTAATAAGTATAAATATGTCATAAAAAATCATTTTTCAACCTATTTGACAAATAAGTTATAAATGTTGTAATCTATTTATATATTAAAACTTATAAAAGGAGTGACTGTATATGGATAGTATTGTGTACTTAACCCCTTTAGCGTTTGTTTTCTCTTTGGCTGCCATTTCGCAAACAAATTCCCTAAAAAAAGAATTGAATTATCTTAAGGCCGAAATAGAAATATTAAATGATAAAATAAAAAACGATTAATATGTATAAAAATATTCTCACTTTTTGTAATACATGATATAATAAGGTTATAAGATAATGTTTGGGGCAGGAGTGAGAAAATGTATATAAGTGTTTTTTTGTTAGTTATAAGTTTATTTTATTTAATTTTAATATCTTTTTTATATTTTGGCCGTGAAAGGATGAAAACTCTAGAGGATAAAATATATAAATATATGATAATTACCGTTTTTTTTGGTGTTATTATTGATTTTATAGGCCTCTATTTTAGAATTGGAATAATAGATTCCAACATAATAGGGGTTGTTATGTCAAACTTCCATTATGTATTCTTACTAATAATAACCTGCTTAATTACATTATATATTTTTACGCCGATTGGCAAAAAATTAATAAATAAATCGAAAAAAATAACATATTTAATTATGGGAATATACGTAGTATCAGTCATTTTTAATTTTGTATCAGGGTTTTATCCTAATGAACAAACTATATATGATTATACATTAAATGAATTTTCCTTATATTTAGTAGTTGGTATATCAATATTTATTTGGTTACTACATATTATAATAAACTACAAAAATATAAAGAAAAAATACGCACCTATAATTACAATTATGTTATTTTTTATACCCACTATTTATATACAAAATAATAATCCTGAGTTATTAATAGCAACACCATTTATAACTTTTATTATTGTATTTATATACCATACGTTGGATAATACAGACGCAAAATTAATAAATGAATTAAATGATGCAAAAGAACAAGTAGAAAAGGCTAGTTTTGCTAAAGCTGAATTTTTGTCAGAGATGTCTCATCAGATTAGAACGCCGCTTAATGCTATTGTAGGTTTTAGTCAATGTATTGAATCTCAAGAAATTTCTGATAATGTAAAAGAAGATGTACAACAAGTAAAAAATGCTTCTAATAAGTTGTTAGAACTTGTTAATAATGTTATAGATGCAACTAAAATAGCCTTAAATCAGTTAGAAATCGTTAATGATGAATATGCCACTGTTAGATTGATAAATGAAGTGGTTGATATTACTAAGGAAAAAATTGGAGATAAACAAATAGAGTTTAATATTGATTTTGACAAAAATATACCCAAACTTTTATATGGTGATTATTCTAGATTAAAACAAGTAATGATAAATATGTTAGTTAATGCTATAAAGTGTACTGAAAAAGGTTGCATTGATTTTAAAATTAAAACTGAAAAAAATAATGATATGTGTCGCTTGACAATAGTTATTGAAAATAGCGAAGTAGTAACTTCTAATGATGAGATAAATACCATGTTTGAAAATTATGATAAATTAAATATTAGTAATTTTCAAATGGTTGAAGAAACTAATATTAATCTTGCTATGACTAGAAGAATAGTTGAATTAATGAATGGTAGTATGATAGTTAAAGAAGATTTAGGCATAAGAACAAATGTTACTATAATTATTGATCAAAAACCAGCTGGCGAATCTAAAATGAAAAACTTAGAAAACTCAATTGATCTAAACTCATCGGATTTAAATAACAAAAAAATATTATTAGTAGATGATAATAAAATAAATTTGAAAGTAGCTTCAAGGTTATTATCAGATTATGGTGTTAAAACAGAGGAAGTTTTTAGTGGGCAAGAATGTTTAGATAAAATAATTAGCGGTGAGATATATGATTTGATATTATTAGATGATATGATGCCTGGTATGAGTGGTGTTGAAACATTAAAAAAGCTAAGAAAAATAAAGAATTTCAATATTCCAGTTGTAGCACTTACTGCTAATGCAATCACAGGAATGAAAGAAAAGTATCTAAAAGAAGGATTTAACGATTATATTCCAAAACCTATTGAAAGAAAAGAATTAAATAAGATTTTAGTGAAATTTTTGAAATTACACAATTCGAATACAGATAAAGATAGCATAGATACTTTGAATATAAACTTATTAATTGAAAACGATGTAGATGTTGAAAAAGGAATACAATTGTTAGGAGATGTTGAAA
>SKJH01000091.1 GCA_007116005.1 Bacilli bacterium
ATAAATCTTTTAGATGAAGTCGTAAAAAGTACAAAAGATTTTATATCTAATCAAAAATCTATTGGTGCAGTAAACATTAAAATTACTTATCCAAACCTTTCAGTAAACGAGCTTTTCATAAAAGATACGCACATTTTTTTTGGTGGGACGTTTACCGGAGAAGTTTTTGGATATAATTTAGAAACAAAAGAAGTAGATATTGAATTACCACCGTTAGGAAGCTCTGTTCAAAAGATATATGTAACTGATACCCATGTTTTTTATGGAGGACTAAATGAACAAGTCTTAGGATATAATCTATTAGCAGAAGAAATTGATATTACTACTCCATCACTTGATATTAATGTATCAGGGATAGTTGCTAATAATAATTATATTTTTTATTCGGGTATCAGTGGAGTGAGTAGAATAATTAGAGGATACAATATTTTATCAGAAGAGGTTGATTTTGAAATAACAGGAAGTGCTATTAATACTGGAATGGCAATAAATGAAGAATATTTCTTTTACTCTGCTTCCGGTGGTGTAGCTGCTCTAAACTTAGACACGGGCGATGTAGATTTTACAGCACCTTCAATCTCAACTGTAAGAGAAATCGCTCTGAATGAAACACATTTATTCTACACAACACAATCACCTGTGCCACAATTAATTAGTTATAATTTATCTAATAATGAAGTTGATTTTACACAAGAAAATGACTTTGTTTGCAGTAAAATGAGTATAACTAATGACTTTTTATTTTATGTAGAATCATCTAAGCTCATTCACGTTTATGACTTAAATGAAAATGAATCTAAGAAAGACATAGAGATAAAAAGCGGTATTTTTGATATAGCAGCAAATGAAACTCACATTTTTTATACAAGCATTGATGAAATTAAAAATGTTCAAGGATACCAATATTATAACGGAGAAGAATATGCTTGAATAGATTTCTGAGATAGAGAAATAAATAAACTTATCAAGGATAGTTTAGAAACCGCTATCGAATCATCTAAGAAGAACACAGTAGAAGATTTAACTGGTAATAGTAAAATCTGGATAGGCACACAAGACGAATATGATAATCTTACAGAATATCACTCTACCACTTTATACTTTATAAAAGAGGAAGAATAGCATGAGTAAAGACCCAAAGTTATTTTTAGGAGAAATCCCTATAAAAAAAATAAAAAATGGAGAGTCTTTAATTGCTAAGATTCTTACGGGTGATTCTTTACTTTTTGACTTTACAGTTACATTAGAAAAAATTATATTAGCTTTTGGAAATGATCCTATTGGTGTAATTACATCAACAAATAGAATATTAAAATGAACATTATATGATGCAGAAGGACAACCAGAGGATCCACAACAAATAGAGATGCCTATAACTTTAGAACCAAATGAGACACTAAAATGATATAGTACATATGCTTTTACTTCAGAAGGAAGAGTTATCGACATAAATCAAGATACTGATATAACTTCTACATATTTACTGGATACAGATGAAAAAATAGTTGATTTTAAAGACAATAGAACAACTTTTAGCACTACTCGAATAACTATGGCATTAACATCTAATCATAGAATTTTTACATGAGGACGAAATAATGAAGGTGCTATAGGAGATGGAACAAATGATAATCCAACTGATCCTGTAGATATTACTTCTAATTTCAATTTTGATTTAGACGAATATCCAATGTCTATTTATGTTGGAAGTGGTTGAAGGGGAAGAAGCTCTATGGCTTTACTTACTTCAAAACAACGAATTTATACATGAGGTCAAAATAGTAATAATCAATTAGGAAATGGTAATACTACCGATACGAATTTACCCGTAGTGGTATTTTCAAGTAATGATTTAGATACAAATGAAGAAATAAAAATATTTGATTACAATGGAAAACTTGGATGAGTAATAACAACTAATGATAGAATTTTTATTTGAGGACAAGCTACTTACGGAGAATCTGGCACAGGAGGAGCTACATATCCATGAGAATATCCAACTCCAACAGATATAACAAGCTACCTCTCATTGGAATCTGGAGAAGAAATTGAAAGGTTTTATCATGAAGACGAAGTTAGTCTTTTAATAACATCTTATGGAAAAATTTATGCAGCAGGATCTGATGATGCAGGTCAAGCAAGTAAAAATTCATTAGGGATTACTCAAGAGTGAACAGAAATCCAGCATCACTTTAACTTAGAAGAAGAAGATTATATAGAAAATATTTTTAGACTTGATAAGGGAACATTATTTATATCTAAAGAAGGAAGAATATTCGAATGAGGATGAGAATATGAAGGTATAGGCTCAAAAGAGAGAGTTGAAATAACTGACTTAGGAGATTTAATTAACATTGGAAATTAAGAAGTAGAAGTTCCAGAATAAACATATTAAATTTAAACGGGCGAAAGCCTGTTTTTATTTTGTTTTACAGGAGAAGGAAGAAATATACAGTGTATGATGGCTGACGGTTGTTGCGACAGGATGCGGCCCGGAGGCTTTAATGAGGACTTCGGCCGCGAAAATGATGTTATCATTTTCTTTTCTCCTGTGAAATCACGCAAATACAATCTTGACTTTTTAACTAAAATATAGTATAATATTTATATAAGAAGAAATGAGGTATAAATTATGAAATACTTTATTCGCAATGAAAAAAATGAATTTGATAAGGAACAGTTCGAGTCATTATTATATGACGCTTGTAGATGTGATGTATTAAATAATCCTGCCGAAATGGTTCCAAAGTTTTTGCCATTTAAAGAAAAAGAGTTTATACATGAAGGTGTTTTATTAAAAACACTTCAAATGTATTACAACGAATCTTTAAAAAAAATAAACAATGGCGAAAAAGTATTAGTTGACGATGTCCACTTTTACATAGAAAAGGAGGAAGAAAATGAATAATGACAGAAATGTAGTAGTCTCAGGCGGGGTTAGTACCACTGGACTTTTAGGTATTGCGTTTATAGTCTTAAAGCTTACTGGTTATATTAATTGGTCTTGGTGGTGGGTTCTTGCACCTTTTTGGATGCCATTTGTAATTTTAATTGCTGGTGTTATAATTACATTTATTTTATTAGGAATAGTGAGTTTATTTGAATAATGAATATATTTTATTTAGATGAAAATCCCCAAAAGGCCGCGGAAATGTTAATTGATAAACACGTTGTTAAGATGGTTCTTGAAACTGCGCAATTACTTTCAACAGCTCATCGTGTATTAGATGGCGAGCATGGTTATAAAATGAGTGCTAATAATAGACGACTTCAGACTTGGACTATGTCCGATCCCGAAGTAGATGCAAAGTTATATAAAGCAACCCATTTTAACCACCCATGTAGCATCTGGGCGCGCGAATCGCTTGAAAATTATGATTGGCTTTATGAGTATTTTGAAGCCTTATCTAAAGAATATACAAAACGATTTGGTAAAACTCATTTGAGTTGGGCTAAACTTGGTGATATATTAGCAATACCACCACAAAATGCTCTACTTGAGCCATTTACCGAACCACCTCAAGCTATGCCGGCTGAGTATCATGTAGAAGGCGATTCTATTGAAGCATACCACAAATACTATCAAGCTGAAAAATTACAACTCGGCACTCAAAAAGATTTTGCAAGATATGTTGAGTTAAGTGGTAGAGTTCCCGAAGATAAACTCCCGTTTTAGGAAAAAAGTAGCTATCTAAATTAGACTTTTTAACAAAAATGATATATAATAGTATTATAAAGATAAAGAAATAAAACTTTATTTTTACAGTAGAAAGGAAAGTATTGAATAATTTTATGTTATCACCTCCTGTTTTAATATAAATTAGCTTTCCTTTTTGCTTACTTAAGGAAGAGAAGAATTGAAACAAAAGTAGTAAATATTTAGTTATATTTCCACTCCCTTTCATTCTTGTAACAAACTTTAAATACCTTTATTGTTTTATATATTTAGCCACAAATTCTTCTCTTCCTTAAGTAAATAATCAAGTATGTTTCTAATAGTTTTTCGGTGGCGGAACATCTCTTACTCGGAGATAACGCATTCTGAGTCCTGAGGGTGAAACTCCCTGTTGAACCTTGTCAAAGGTAAAAGGACAGAAATCGAACTTGAAGAATCATTGGTGTAGTGCACGCCCAAAAGTGGCAAGGCGGTTAGTAGCCGAGACGTAGCGGTCCGAGCGAACTCCATGCTAATCCTTGTTGACGGTTGAAGTCAT
>SKJH01000027.1 GCA_007116005.1 Bacilli bacterium
CATCATCTGACTCCAAATAAACTTCGTTTAGATTATTTAAAACATTAGATAGTTTAACAGAAAGAGGCGTTGGTTTGTTGAAAACTAAACATCCCCCGTGTATAACAATTCCTTTGTTATTGAATATGTGTATGTTTACTATTTCTTCAATTTTTTCTTGTGTCATTTTGGTTCCTTCCAATCGAATAGTTCTTCTATATCATTTTCTTTGTTAGTATTTTCTTTTTTATATTCGTATATTGTTATTTCAGGGTAGTAAATTATTTTTATATCTGATGTTTTAACAAGTTCTGGTGAAACAACTTCAAGTAACTGTGTAAATGTTATTTTTGATAGATCATAGTCTTTTGGTGGAATCGCTATTTCTTTAATTAATTTTTTAAATCTTTGGTCTTCGTGGTCATGTGACCATTCCCAAATAAGATAATTAACAGTTGCTTGAAGTGCTTCAATAGACTCCATTTTAGGTGGAGTATCAATAACAAAATAATTACGATCATTAGAAAGACAAACTTTATAGTTGCCTCCTATAAACTCGTAATAAACCTCATTGAAAATCTCTTCCAATTTCATTTAAAACTCTCTGGTGGCATGGATATTAGACTAAAGGTTTCTTTCGTTACATCTTGTTTTATTTTCTTCAATTTAAATAATTTTTTATTTTCTTCTGTTAAAAACCACCTCTTTAATCTTTCCGCTTCTTCTTTTGTATCAACATCAAAAAAGATATAACTTTCGCTTACTGCTACTTCTGGTTCTATTATTAAAATATCTTTACTTTCATAAGCATTATTACCAGCACCTAAAACAGAAGTAAAAACAACTTTCCATTTTTTGAGTAATTCTTTTCTATTATCTGGAACTGAAGGTATCGTTGACCACACTCCTTTTGCTTTTGATACTTTACATTTAATATTTCCTGTTCCAAATCTTTTATCATTTGTTTTTATACCAAAACAACCTTTACTATTAAAGATGGAAGTAATTGGGGTTTGTGGAATAATTATACCATTTAAATCCTCATCTGTAACGAATCCCCATTTATCATTCATTTCTTTCATGTTTATAATAATGTCATTTATAACGGTATCTCCAGTATAGTTTTTATCTATTAGATAATAACAACACCCACCTTTAATATTCAACTTAAATTCTTCCATTGGATCAACTGAAACTATTTTTTTTGTTCCCCAATTACACATTTTTGCTCTAAACTCTTTCATACCGTTAGAATTTTGCGTAAACCACCTTGCTGGTGTGACCATAATAACAAAATCGGAAATTTCATATGCCTTTTCAACAAAGTGTTGAAAAATTGTTTCGGATGCATTATTTCCTTTCCTTTCTCCGTTATATGGGGGATTACCAATAGTAACGATTTTAAAAGCCTTTTTAAAAAGACCCATAGCATCATAATCAATTTTTAAAGAGTCGCCCACATCATAATTAAATTCGTAATCGCCGCCTATTCTTTTCATAGTAAAGTAAACATTTTTGGCTTGAATATCAGAGAAGTAAATCATATTTTCCACGATATGTTTCTTTCGTTCATCTTCATCTTTGATGGCAAAAGAAAGAGAAGACATTAAACGATTAATCAAACCAATAATAAAATTACCACCCCCACAAGAGTTTTCTAAGAACTTACTATTAGGGTTCTTCATTACTTCATCTGGGATTAAGTCGATCATAGATTCAATTAGAGGGGATTTAGTATATACTTCACCAAAAGAGTCTCTTAACATTTGTGCTGGTGTTTTTTCTTTTTTATTATTCATAAATACCTCTCCGTTAATTATATTTAAAATTGATTTTTTATCAACACTCAAATAACTACCAACAATAATGTTATTATCATTTAATCCAGTAAACAATCCCACATAATTTTTTTCTGTAACACTATCAACAAAAATAAAGCATCTGTCTTTATTCTTAGCATTATTCTTGATAAACTTATTTAGAATCTGAAAATCATTTTTATTGGAGAAAATATATAGGTTATTTCTATTGGGAATTTCATTAACAATATTGTTAATAGTTTGACTGTTCGGATTTTCAAAAATGACATGTCCTTTATTACGATCAAAGAATCCAATATTCTTTAGTAATTTTTCATTTCTGTTCATCAAACTTCTCTCATTTTCATAATAATATTAATTTGGGAATAAAGGATGGTCGTTAGCATATCGTTATTTCTTGAAACAAACTCATAAAAATCTTCTTTCACAATACCAAATCCATAAAGGTAATCCGAATCTGCAAGATCGAAAACTTTAACAAAGTTTAAGTCTTTTGTTAAATATTTTTCTTCTATTTCTTTTCTACTATAAGAAGAGCAACATATTTGAATTGGCATACTTAAAAACATTTCAAGTCTTTCTCTAAAATCATTATCTTCTTTTTTATTTGAATTATTGTTGTTATCTTCTTTTTTATTTGTCACATTATTTTCTTTTTCCTCTGAATTGGAATTGTTATTATTGATACAACTCTTTGATAGTGAGAAAGATTTTTTAAATAACTCTCTATCTCCCTCTTCTTCTTTATAATTAAGTAAACAAGTTTTCTTAACCATTTCATAGTTATTGAGAAGATTTTCAATAAGAGAATTATAAGAAACTTTAACAAATCCGATATGATCTGCCATTTCAAAAAAGTCGAACATGTTTCCCTTAAGAACTCGTTCCGCTGCTTCTAATAAAGACTCATTGGGAAGTTTAGCCTTTTCTGCCATTGTTAAAATCTGCGAAAAGGTAATGGGGAATTCATTTTCAGTTGGATTAAGACTCACTTCTATGATCTTTCCAGACTTTTTAATATTCCCATTATCAAGTTTACCAGGGGTTAAAACTCTGGAATTTCCCTGTTCAATATTATCCTTGTTTCCACTATCGAAGAAATTGAATTTATATAGAATGTGTGGATTACTAAAAGATCTATACCCCATTCCTCTGGTAATAATTATAAACCCTAATTTGCCCTCTTCTTTTGCTTTAATATAAAGTTCTTTAGAAAATTCTTCACATTCTTTATTTGATGTATTTTCACTGGTAAGTTTTCCTATAATGTATTTCGATCCAAGATATTTAATATATAATTTTTCTATCTTGTTAATATCTTTTATTTGGGCAGCACCCGACCACGAATCCATAAAACCAATTACTTCTGGTTTAGGTCCATCTATATTAACATCCCACATCTTATTAATGTTAAAGTTTCGGAAATCGTTTTTATAATCGCCACACCCCCTTGGACCAGCAACAATAGCACAAATTTCTTCTTCATATTCTTCGACATTTCCGATAATATCGTTATAATCTGTGGTGTATTTACCCCCACAATCTGTAATTTTATCACTAACAACTTGAGGCATTTTTAACATGAAACCTTGTGGTTTAACAATTTCATGTCCACGATAATAATTAAGTTCCTCTTGATTATTGACCAAACCATTACAAAACTCCCATTCGTACTTATTATGAACGATATCAAGAGATTTTAAATATTCTTCTCTAAAAATTTTATGCTGTCTACTTTGAATTAATAAAAGGTCGCTATAATGGCACTCAATAAGTCCACCACTATACTTTCTTTTTAATTTTTCAATTCCAGTTCCACTGCACATAAAATTAAACTTACAACCAAGGTCAAAAACTTTTCTGCTTTTAATGTCAGAGCAAGCAGCAAAATCTGCTTCGTCCACAAAAAGAGCCTTATCTTTTTTAGAAACTGATTTAATAAACTTAATTCTCTTAGTCATCTTGTTTTTAGCATGTAAAGAAATGTCACAAAAAACCTTCTTGTTTTCAGACAATGCTTCTTTAATCTTCACGACAAAATTATCATCTTCCCATGAAACATAAATGCTATTAGGAAAAGATTTCTTAAAAGTTTCATATTCTTTTTCGTGGCTTGAATTAGCGCTCAGCCAAGCAGAAGAAACAATGAATAATTTACAACCCATTGCGTCCTTTAACCAATAACTAAAATCAAGGTTAAAAAGAGTTTTACCAAAACGAGCGCAAAGATATAGAAAAGACCAAATTTGATCTTCGTGTTTATTATTATTTACATAATCTTTCAAACAAGCAGACTTCCATGCTTGATGGATGGTCGGAACAAAAGTGATAGAAGACTTTTCTTTAGCATCATTAATTGATTTATCAATATCAAATTTATTGACTTGGAG
>SKJH01000036.1 GCA_007116005.1 Bacilli bacterium
TATATATAATTTAATTTAAAAATACCATTTACATGAGTACTTCTTTTTAGTATAATTTATATTGTAAACATTTTTTATTTACTTAGGAGGATTATAAATGAAATTTTTTAAATTATTTACATGCTTATGCATAACAACACTTGTATTAACAGGATGTGGTAGAGCTAGACTTGAAGATGGTCGCGAATTAGTTCTAGAAATGGAAGGTATTAATATAACCGCTAATGATTTATATAATACATTAAAAAACAGACATGGCTTAGCTATATTAATTGATAAAATTGATTCTAAAATTTTAGAATTAGAATATGAAACAACTGAAGAAATGAAAAGACAAATAGAATCACAAATCTTATCAGCAAAACAACAAACAGGACCAGATTTTCTCGAAGCTATAAGACAACATTATGGTTTGAATTCAGAAAAAGAATTTTTTGAATTTCTTGAAATGAATATGAAAAGAGAAAAGGTATTAAAAGATTATGCTAAAACATTAATAACTGATGAAGAAATAGAAGAATATTATAATGATGTTGCAATTGGAGATATAAAAGCTAGTCATATTTTAATAAGACCAGAACAAAAAGATAGTTTTGAAGAAATGGAAGAAGCTGAACAAGTTGCATTAAACAAAGCGCTTGAAATCATTGAACAATTAGAAGGTGGTGCAGATTTTGCTGAACTAGCTATGGAACACTCACAATGTGAAGGTAGTGCAGTCAACGGAGGAGACCTTGGATTCTTCAATAGAAATTCAATGGTTAAAGAGTTTGAAGAAGAGTCTATAAAATTAAACATTGGAGAGTATACAAAAACACCAGTAAAAACTATTTTTTGATATCATATAATTTTAAAAACCGATGAAGAAGAAAAAGGATCAATGGAAGAATTAAAAGATAATATTATTAATATATTATCTAACCAAAAATTAGAAACAGTAACAAATTTAAGAGCATTTGCTATCGAAGCATTAAGAGAAAAATATAATTTAAAAATACATGATTCTGAATTAAAAAAATTATATGAAGAACACATGAGAAATTTAAAAAATCAATAAAAGAGCGCTGAACGCTCTTTTTCTTATTCTAAATCTTTATCAGAAAATCCTTTTTGATATAATTTTGATTTGATGAAATTTTCTAATTTATATCCACTATATTTTTTAGAATATTTTGCATATAACTTTTCATATTCTCTTTTTGCAACTTCTTTATCAGGTTTAATTTCCAAAGAATCAAAAATTTCAACTATTACATTTTTATTATGTCCGTTATTTGTAAAATGATTTATTACTCTCCCCTTTAATACATTACCACTGTACTTCTTATTTTGTTTTATATATTTTCCTATTTGTTTATACAACTTATCTCTTATTATATCTAAATCTATATTATTTGTTATTTCATTAATAACATTGTCTTCTATTTCATGCTCATGTAGAAGATATTTTATTTTATCTAAACCATAATTTGATAGATGAATTTTATCGTTTACAAACGATTTACAAAATTCGACATCATTCACAATGTTTTTACAAACTAAGTTTTTGACAACCTCGTGTACAGTATTATCATTATTATATTTTTTTAATAGATACTTAGTTATATCTTTTCTTGAACGCATTTTTTTGCTTATATACTTTAAAGCATCATTATAAATACTATAATAATAATTATCTTCATTTATTTTTTTTAATAATTCTTCGTTAAGTTTTTTATTTATTAGTAAATTATATTTTATAATAATATCTTCATATAAAATCAATTCTTCGTTATTATCTATCATTAATTTATATTTACCATTTTTCATTTTTTTAAAGCTATTTATTGTCATATAACCACTTCCTTATTAAAAAAACTTAATACTATTTAATTTGTATTAAGCCCTCAGAAATCTCTTCTAAAACTCTTCCAATGTTTTTAGAAGACTTATAATCCTTTTCTTTCATCTGATAATGACTAGTTTCATGAATTTGTCTTGAACGTCTTGATACAACATGTACAAGTCTATACTTAGAATCCACTATATTTAAAAGCTTATCAATTGAAGGATAAATCATATTATCACGCTCCTTATTATAAGGATAATATATATTAGCAAACCTTTCAACATGCACGACAAAACTTTACAATATTTACGTTTTTATTTACTTATTCCCCTTAACTTCTCAAGTATAACAAACATAGCCCAAGTATCTTGCTTACAATATTCAACTAAAGACTTATATTTAATTTTAAATTCTTTTTCTGTCATATTTTGATAATTAGCATAAGTAACCAAAGCTTCAGTCCCATTTTTAACGTCTAAATCTTTATAACTTAAATCACTAAATACTGGCAAAGTCTTTTTTATAGAATAAGATCCACTTAAATCTTCATGATAATAATTTATTTTTTTTGCATCCTCTTTATCAAAGCCTATAGATTCATAAAATTTAGAATTATTTCTAACTATATATAATAAATCTGATGCCATATCAATCATCTTTGTTAATTTATCTTTGTAACTTGGAAAAATTTGTGCTAATTCTTTTATTCTAGATTTTTCGAAAGAAACATTTTGAGCGAATACTGTACCATTAGAATTAGTATCTATATAACTACAAAGTTTTTGTATTAAATCCTCTCTAATGTCATCATTAAATTTTTTTGATAAATATTCATAATGATCTTTGTCTTTATCACATATTCCAGGCTTATTTTCTATATGTAATGAAAATTGAAATACTGATTGAAAGTAACATTTTTCCCCTTTAAATCTCGGTAAAGGACATGGGAAAGTCTCAAAATCAAGATGATAAATTGGATACTTTAACATATCAATTGCTAATTTTATTTTTTCTTTATTTATATAAGGTTTTTTTGTTATTAAACAATTCCTTTGTATTTCATGATTAGGATTTCTTATCCAACTATCAGGGATATCTAACATTCTTATATAACCTTCATTAATTAAATCTAATCCCTTATGAACGTCACCATTTTCATCTTTAAAACCATGCCCATTATTCATGTATGATAAAGAAGAATTATATTCTGGTATTTTTTTAAAACATATACGAGAAAATTTACATTCGGTTGGAGTCTTATAACAACAATGTTTTCCTATTAAGCATTCACCAGCATCCATTTCTTGCAAATGTTTTTCTATTCTTTTTTTATCTTCTTTTATACTATCTTGCATCAATTCTGTAATACTAGTAAAATCAATTATATTTATAATATTATCACCATATACAGGTTTATTATTTTCATATACTCCATTAAATACATATTCATGATTTAAAACTGCTAAAAAATAATTTACCTTTTTATTTTTAACGTTTTGTTGTTTTAAATTTTCTTCTATAATCATTCTTTGAACTGCCAAATCATATATGTATTTACCTACTTCATCATATCTATCCATAAGTTTTAATTTGTTTTTTTCATAATTTACTAGTGGCATTTCTTCTAGCATGTTCCAATCTTTTAATTCCTCTTTTAACCTATATATTCCCCTACTATCTTTATAAAAAATCGGATATTTTTCACATTTTTTATCTTTAGTACTTTTATACCCTGTACTTAATCCTTCTAAATATTTATTACTTGTAGTAGCTTTTACCTCTATTATATTTATATTATCATCATTCTCGTTATAAATATCCACATAACAAATATATTTCATATATTTTGAATTAAACTCAAAAGACTCCTGTGAAAATGTACTTTCAGCATATATTGTTTTACCTTTAAATGTTTTTTCTACTTTTATTCCTGCTAAACGCTCAATTTCTTTATAATATGGCATCATTACATTAAGTTGTGGATTATCTACTTCTATTAAATCTTCTTCATTTCCGTTTTCATCAATTGTATACATAGACCCTAATAATTCTTTTGTTTTTTCTTCGATTTCTTCTTCTTTTTTATATTGTTCATAAGAAATATCGGCATTTAATCTATCTTTTTTTATTTCTTCTAACGCAACATATCTAGGACATCTACTATAATTTATAAAATTTGTCTTTGTTACAGCCATTACATCACCTACTTAGTCTCGTACCAATTGCTTCCAAATGAAGACTCTACTTTTATAGGAACCTCTAAATCACAACAATTTTCCATTATATCAACTACGAGTTTTAATACAGTTTTCTTCTCTTCTTTTACTACATCAAATATCAGTTCATCGTGCACCTGTAATATTAATTTACTTTTTAAATCTAATTCATTAAATTTAGAATATATTTCTACCATAGCTTTTTTAATAATATCTGCACTACTACCTTGTATAGGAGTATTTAAAGCCATTCTCTCACCACTTGATCTAATCATATAATTTTTATTTTTCAATTCATCTATTATTCTTTTTCTACCCATTAAAGTTTTTACATATCCTAATTCATAAGCTTCTTTTATTGTATCATCCATATATTTTTTTATACCGGGAAATGTTTGTAAATAAGTATCAATAAAACTTTTAGCCTCACTTACATCAACATCTAAGTTTTCAGATAAACCAAAACTACTTATACCATATAAAATACCAAAGTTTACAGCTTTAGCCTGTCTTCTCATTGTATTATTAACTTCATATTCACTTACTTTAAATAAATCCATTGCAGTTTTTGTATGAATATCCATTTCTTTATTAAACGCTTCTATTAAGTTCTTTTCTTTTGAAAAGTGTGCAAATATTCTAAGTTCTATTTGAGAATAATCAACTGCAAGAATTGTATCATAAGTTGCTAAAAAGGCTTTTCTTATTAATTTTCCATATTCATATCTCATTGGTATATTTTGAAGATTAGGTTCAGTTGAAGATAATCTACCAGTTCTAGTTAAAGTTTGAGTATACATTGTATGTATTCTACCATCTTTTAATATTGATTCTTGTAATCCAATTATATATGTTGTATAAATTTTATATAACATCTTATACTCTAATATTTTAGGTATTATCGGATGTTTTTCTCTATGCTTTAAGAGATACTCTCTATCAGTACTTCTCTTTTTATTTGAAGGTATATGTAACTTATCAAATAATATTTCACCTAACTGTTTATATGAATTTATATTAAACTCACATCCAGCATAATTATAAATGTTTTCTGTCAATAATTCCAACTTAATTTTTACTTCTTCTTTCATTTCTTCAAGTACAGACTCATCTACTTTAACACCCGTATATTCCATATCTGCCAAAACTTTTATCAAAGGCATTTCTATATCATTAAATAAATTTAAAACGTTTTCTTGATTTAATTCATCATGAAACTTATTATATGTTTCATATATAAACTTAGCTTTTTTAACACACATTTCCTCTACTAATTTCATATCTATTTCTTTAGCTTTTGATATAGCTTCATAAAAAGGTATATCATAGTTTAATTGATTAGAAATATATGCAATATCATCTTTTATATTATAATTTAATATATAAGCTGCCACTAAAGAATCAAAAACAAAATTATCAACTTCAATACCTAAATATTTTAGTGATACTATTATTTTTTTTAAATCATATGTATATTTAATATTTTCTTTTAAAAACATAGGGTTTTGTTTTATAACATCAAGTGGTATAAAAGCACATATATCCTCATTATAAATACCCATACCTAGTATATTAGATGTATGATAATTATTAGAATCAAGTTCTAAATATACACCTAGATTACCCTTTATATTTAACTTTTTTATATCTGTTATAATATCATACTCTGTTTTCTCCTGTTTTTTTTCGTTATCAATATTTTTTAAAAAAGAATAAAATTCTAACTCCTCATACTTACATCTTAATTTCTCACTATCAGCTCCATTATATTTTAAATCACCAATCTCTATATTAAGTGGTACTTCTTTATATATAGTTGCTAATTGTTTAGACATAAAAGCATCATCTTTTGATTCTATTAATTTATCCTTCATTTTTCCTTTTACATTCTCTATATTTACATAT
Organism: Bacilli bacterium; assembly: GCA_007116005.1. Lineage (GTDB taxonomy): Bacteria > Bacillota_I > Bacilli_A > RF39 > UBA660 > SKJH01. The sequence goes on from SKJH01000036.1 coordinate 5,950, forward strand.
ATATTTTCTACACTTTTATATTCTTGCAAAAGTTTTAAAGCAGTCTTTTCACCAATTCCTTTTACACCAGGTATATTATCTGAAGCATCTCCTTGAAGACCCTTTAAATCAATCATTTTATTAGGTTCTATTCCATATTGTTTAAAAAATGTATCATGATCCATAAGTATATAATCTTTTAATTTTAATAATTTAACTTGTACAGACTCATTTATAAGTTGTAATAAATCTTTATCACTACTAACTATTAAAGCGTTAAAGTCATCAACATTAGTAACCATATTAGATACAGTACCAATTATATCATCAGCTTCATAACCTTTAGCCTCTAACCATTTAATACCCATACTATCTAACAAATCTTTAGCTTGTTCTATTTGTACCTTTAATTCATCTGGAGTTTCTGCTCTACCCGCTTTATAATCTTCATAATTATCATGTCTAAATGTTTTTCCTTTATCTAAAGACACTAATAAATATTCAGGTTTTTCTTCATTAATAATTTTATTTAACATATTAACAAAACCATACAATGCATTAGTAGGTTCTCCCTTACTATTTTTCATCATATTCCCTGAATATGCAGTAGCATAATAACTTCTAAATAATAAGTTATTACCATCAATTAGTACCACTTTTTTCATAGTTATCACCCTATTATTATTATATCATACATTTGTTTGATTAATAATAAAAGAATATTGCTATTTTTAAATGGTTATGTATTAAATAAAAATGAGACATAACCAATTGACTTTTGATAAAATGTAATTATCAACAAAACATTGAAAGTTTTTGTTATATGTCTCACTCTAATTATACTAGAAATATTAAAGATGAAAATATTTATTTTACTTAAAATTGTCTACAAATTATTAAAATTAAAGGAATAGACACTAAAATTTTTCATGCTATTCTCATAACCTTCACATAACGGATGGTTAGCATAATGATTAAAATGCGGTGTTAACCTTCCTAAAATATCTGGTGATAATGTTGTTTTAAGACTAACTAAACAACGTTTTTATTGTAAGCATTTTAATGATACTTATTGCAACTTCTTCTCTTATCGGTAAATATAAAAGCATTTCTAATAATTCTGAACTTCAAATTAAACTTGATCTAATGTATCGAGAAAGATATTTCTAACAAAATAATACCCATTTTTTGTACATTCTTATATTATTATTAACATTAAATAAGTTTTTGAGCATTATTCATAAAAAACAAGATAACATACCTCCACAAATGTATAAAACTTTGAACACATATCATAAATCCTTTTAAATATTATTATAATAATGGTGTTATTAAAGGCATTATCAATATAAACAATCAAACAACACAAAAATAGACCAAAGTTTTCACTTTAATCTATTAAAATTATAATTCATTTATCATTAGTTTTTTTGTATCATCAACACTATTTGACAAAAAAAACATTATATTTTATTATTCCTTTTAACATATAAATTATGTACTTCTTCTAAAGTTTCATATGTACCCACATCATAACAAGCTTCATCAAACATATATAAGTATACATCCTCTTTTTTATGTAAATACTGTACAAAGTTTCCAGGGGAGTCTGCTTTATTACCATCTTCAAAGTATTTATCAAAGTAAGGCAATATACTTTTTGGATATATATAAGTTGCCCATACTCCAATATTTGATTCTGGTACTTCTGGTTTTTCAACTATATTTAGAAGTTTATTATTTTCATCAATTTTTCCAACACCAAATCTTTTTAAAAGATTTAGGTCTTCAATATATTGAGCAGCTACACAAGGCGCTTTCTTATTTTTATAAAAGTTCATCATATTTTTTAATTTAAATTCAAATAAATTATCACCTGCAATAACCATAAGATCATCATCAACATTTTTATTCTTAATTACAAATCTCATATCACCTATTGCACCTAGTCTATCATCATTTGAAGTAGTATTATCATTAACAACTTCTATCTCTTTTTCATTGTCTTTTAAATTCTTCCAATTTTCAAAATGTTCAAAATATCTATCGTTTGTAATTATATATATTTTGTCAATTTCATCTATTGTATTAACCTCATCTATAATATAATCAATTATTGGTCTATCCCCTACTTTTAATAACGGTTTAGGGAAATTTTTTGTTAGCGGAAACAACCTAGTTGCATATCCCGCACATAATAAAATACATTTCATAATTATCCTCCTAATTTATCAGTAGATTTTGCATTAAGAAAACTATCTCCTGTAATTCCTTCTTTATAAGCATAAAATGCTGCACTTCCTATCATAGCTGCATTATCTGTACAGTATTTTATTGGAGGAACTATTAATTCTATACCATTCTTAATACATAATGCTTCAAATTTCTCTCTTATTCCAGTATTAGCTGCTACACCACCAGAAAGTATTAATTGTTTTACATTATATTCTTTAACAGCTCTCATAGTTTTTTTAGTAAGAATATTTATCACAACTTCCTGAAATGATCTTGATAAGTTTTCCTTATTTATAACATTCCCCCTTTGCTTTTCATTGTGAATTAAATTTATCACTGCGCTTTTTAGTCCACTAAAACTAAAATCATAACTATCATCATCCATAGGTAGTGGTAACTTATATGAAGGAACCCCTCCTTTTGAGAGTCTATCTATTATAGGTCCTCCAGGATAATCAAGTCCCATTACTCTTGCTACCTTATCATAAGCTTCACCTACAGCATCATCTAAGGTACCACCTATTTTTTTAAATTTATAATCTTTTTCCATATAAATTATATCTGTATGTCCCCCACTTATAACAAGTGATATTAAAGGGAATTTTAATTCATTAACTAATCTATTTGCATATATATGTCCTGCTATATGATGAACAGGTATTAAGGGTTTATTATATATTAAAGCTAAAGTCTTAGCAGTTTGTAAACCTATTAACAATGATCCTATTAATCCAGGTCCATATGTAACTCCAATCGCATCTATTTCTTCTATTGTCATATTAGCTTTTTCTAATACTTCTTCAAGTACTAATGTAATATTTTCAATGTGATGCCTACTAGCTATCTCAGGTACTACACCACCGTACTGTTTATGAATATCCATTTGTGTTAAAACAACAGTACCTATCTCAGTATCTCCATTTTTTATAATACTAGCACTTGTTTCATCACAAGATGTTTCAATTGCTAGAACAAAAAAATCTTTCATTATATCACAACTCTCTTAACATTAAGTATGCATCAACTTGACCATTATCATAATATCTTTTTCTGGTACTAATTATTTTAAAACTACAGGTTTTATACAAATTAACTGCAGATTTATTATTACATTTTACTTCTAGAGTAATATTTTTACATCTGTTATTAACACAATTATTAATAACTTTATTAACTAGTTTACTACCTATACCTTGATTTCTATAATTAATATGAACAACCAAATCAATTATTTCTGCTCTATCGTCATATAAATCATAAGTAATAAATCCTACAACTTGTCCATCCAAATCATATACTAAGCATCTTCTAACAGTATTTATTTGAAATAAATAATTTGGGCTTAAATATCTTCCTAATACATTTATAATATTAATATCTTCTTGATCAAACTCTCTAACCATTTATCTCACTTCCTAATTTTTCTTCAGCTTCAACTTTTTTTAAATAATTAGGTACTAACTTATGTGCGTTTATTCCTTCTTTAGATTTATAAAAATCATATATTTTTTTAATATCAAGTATAGGATTCACATGTTTTAATGTGTCCTTAATTTTTATATCACCAATTATTAACTTAGTACCTGATAATTTGTTTATATTATCATTTAATTCGTTAATACTCATGTATTTTTCATCTATACAGTTATTATAATCTTTATCTAATATTAATGCATAAACATGTTCTCTCCTAGCGTCTATTAAAGAAATATAATAATCATACCCTACATTTGATAACGCATAAGCTTTTAAAGTGGAAATAGGAATTACATTAATATTTAAAGACCACCCAAACGTTTTAGCAACAGCAACTCCTATTCTAAGTCCTGTAAAAGAACCCGGACCGTTTATTACCATTACTTTTTTTATATCCTTTGGATTAGTTTTTGTATATTTTAATATTTCATTTATTTCATTTATTGTATATTTAGAATGTTCATTTATAGAGTTTATCTCCCTAATACATTCTATTTCATCATTTAATAATAACGCTACAGATAAAGTATTCGAAGACGTATCTATAAATAGTGTTTTCATAAAACAGCCTCACATAGCTCTTCATATTTTAATCCAATAGGTTTAATTAATAAAACTCTAGTATCTTCACCTGCTATTTTTATTTTTATTTCTAATCTTTCTTCAGGTAAACTATTTCTTATCATATCTGCCCATTCAATTATAACTATTCCATCCTTATTAAAATATTCATCAAGACCTAATTCACTTACATTACCGTTTAGTCTATAAAGATCCATATGATACAGATTCATCTCCCCTGAATATTCTTTAATAATATTAAAAGTAGGAGATGTAATTGTTTCATCAATTCCTAAAGCTTCTGCAAATCCTTTTGTAAATATTGTCTTACCACTGCCCAAGTCTCCTTCAAGGCAAATAATCATATTTGGAAATTTTTCAGATTCAAAATTTTGTGCAATTTCCATTGTGTCTTTTTCACTTCTTGTTGTTATTTTATATTCCATAAACTATCACCCATTACAATTATAACCAAATTTTTTTCTTTATACAACCATTTTTATTTTTTTTTAAATTTTAGATAAAAAACAATTAAAAATTATTGTTTTTTTTAAATTTTTTTATTTTTTGATATTGCCCCTGCGTCACTAACGCTTCTTTGCAGTCTATATCAAATGTTTTACTTCTTTTTTGGTATTCTATCGTTTTGTTAATTATTTTTTCTAACATTTTAAGTGTCTTATAATCACCTTTGTCGCCAGCAACAGCACATATTATAAAAAGATCTACTAGACTAACATAATGATTTTCTATTTTTATTTTTTTATTTTCCATTATAATCTTATCACCTCTCGTTTATAAATATATATTATAACATAAATATTGTTTTTGTTTTTTCACCATAAATTTTACACGGAATTTACACACTTTACAAAAATATGCGCACAGGTTGTTGTAAACAAAATGAAAAGAGTTATAATTAATATATAGAAAGGGGCGTGTAATATGCATTGGTTTAGAAAAATAAGATTTATTTTAGCGTTTATTTCTCTATCGATATGTCTAGGTTTGATGAGTACAACTTATTCAAGATATGTAGCAGATACAACTGGTAGTATTGATGTATTATTTGCTAAGTGGCAATTTCTAGTAAATAATGTTGATATTACAAGTGATTCAGAATCTTCAATTACTTTTGTACCTGTTATTGAAGAAAATGAACATATTGCACCAAATGTTGTAGCCCCTTCTTCAAAAGGATATTTTGATATAGAAATTAACCCTACAAATGTAGATGTATCTTTTAAATATACAATTAATTTGGAAATTGAAAATGAGGATATTCCAGATTTAATGATAACTAAATATGCTTTTATTCCAGAAGCTTATATTGAAGGAGACCCTCTTGATGTTATTACCTTAGAAGATAACGTTATAACCGATAATTTAATATTTGATAAAAATGACGAAGAATTTCAATTTGAGACTTTTACAATTAGAATATTCTTTGAGTGGTTTGAAGGCGAAGGTGAATTAATGGATGATGAGGACGATACAGAAATCGGACTTTTAGCTGCTACTGAGGATTTAACATTTACAATGAGTGCTAATATTTCATTTGAACAAATAGTTGAATAAAAAGATTATTGATCTGATCAGTAATCTTTGTTTATTGATACTAAAAAAAATATAACCCTTATAAGGGTTATATTTTAATTTATAAATCTGATTTATTTGCAATAATTACTGGTATTACATTACAAATTGAACTTTTGTTTTCAGCGTATATTTTACTATTGACTTCATCGATTTTTATAAATGCAAAACCATTGTTATCATCATATTCACTACTAGTCCAATAACAGTTATTAGAAGAAAGGTAATTAAACTTTTCATTAATACATCTATAATAACCATTATAACTAATAGCTTTAGATATTTCAGTATCCATTCTGTTATCATACTTTAAACTTCCTATTATAGCATCAGATAGATTTTCTCTAATTAAAACTGAATTTATAATATCAGTAGCAATAATATTTAATATATCTTCTACAAATAAATGCCGTGTACTTACAGTCCAAATATTTGTTATATCGTTAAATAAATAATCATAATCACTATATATACCACTTGAATAAATATTATTAGGATCAGGTAACAATGTAACTGTTTCATCACCTAATGAGTTGTTTATATCCATTACATAAGTTTTAATACAGGTTGAACTAATTTGTGAGCATCTGGTATTACCTTCTACATCAAATAATATTTCATCACCTAAATTATACATTGTGTCACTTGATGTATCAATTTCTAAATATTGTTCTGCAATTACACTAATTACAATTTGAATAGCGGTTCTAATTTGATAATCCGGATCCTGATCTCTTTTATTTTGTTCTTCTTGAAAAAACTTAAAAGCTTTTGTTCCCCATAAACTATCTAAAGCATCATTATCAGAGTCTAGAGGCCAAGATACTGATAATTCAAAAGAACTTTCTTCTCCTTTTGATAATACATAATTCTTTGACAAATTTATATTAATTTTAAAAGGATACTCATGAGACAATAAATCTTCTACATATTCAGAAGTGATTATTTCATTGTCTATTATATACTCATCCTCAACTTCTCCTAAAATTCTTGCAGAAACAATTGAATATTTAACTTGAGCATCAGAATCTCCTAAATTTTTTATATTGACTATTTCACTTACTGTATCCATTCCGGGATAAATCTGAGACAAAGATAAAACAATATCATTAGAAACAGCTTCACCATCTTTTTCCAACTCAATATACCAAGCTTTTACATCTATTTCAGTAGCAAAATTCGCTATACCACTATATGCAAACCACGCTAATGTTACAGATACAAATGAAACAAAGAGCAAAAATATTGACATTATGTTCAGTTTTAAATACATTTTATGCCGTTGTTTCATTTATATCACCTCACATTCACTTTATACTTTTACATTCTGTTATTTTAAATTTTCTCTTTTTTTTTCTTCTTTATCTAATAACGTAACTATTATTTCAGACCCTATAATAAACATAAGCGGAATTATTATAAATAAATAAAAACCTATAGGAGTTGCAACAATTTTATAAATTATTGAAAGTATTAAAGTTTTGTGAATAACAACACCATAAACTTGACTTTCATGAACAACAGGGTCTTCCACTATATTAGCAAGACCTTTAGTATAAAATAAATACTCTCCACCCTCTTTTTCAATTCTTATTACCTGATGGGTAATAACCTTATCTCTAAAATCACCTTTATCCCCTAAATAGCTAATTGTGTCCCCTACTTTTATTTTAGAAGATTCAACTTCTTTTGAAATTAAAACATCACCAATATTATACATAGGCTCCATACTTCCAGATATAACTGTAAACATTCTATAATTAAAAAAAGAAATTTTATTGTCACTAAAACGTTGAAGTAATACGACAATTATAAATCCAACAAGCATTCCAATAATTAGTACACGAATAACAGTCATAATAATTTTAAATAGTTTACATTCTTTTAGTTTTTTCATATAATCACCTACAAATAATCTTTCGTTTTTTCTAAATATTCATCCATTGCATCTTTAAATTTATTTTTAACATCCGTACTACCGACCGTTGTTTTATTTCTTTCATTTTTAATTTCTAATGATACCATCTCAAGAATTTCTTCATCAGTTATTTCTATTCCACTATTTAATAATATTGAAATTGATCTTTGTATTTGTCTATTAATCATTAAAACTGCATATTTGACTAATTTTTGTTTCTGTTCTCTTTTAGATGATGATATAGAGTCTAATACACAATAATTCATTAAAAATGTATCGTCCAAAATCCCTTTTAAAATATTATCACCAGCAGTATCTAAACTATCTTTAGAACCATCATTATTTTTGTCATCATAACTATATAAAAAAGTCCATAATTTTACCGCCACTTGAAAGTTAGGGTTTTTTAAAATAATGTTTGTTTTTTTAATTGGTGGAGTAACAAAATATACATTAGCTTTTTCTAAAGATGTAATAAACTCAGTTCTTCTCCAACCAGATAAATAATTCTTTATTCTTGTTACTCTTGATTTTATAGATTCTATTTCACTTTGAAAATCATTACCATCTTTCCCCTTTGGCAATTCATTAGAACTGATTTTCAACTCTAAATTCAATCTTTCGCTATTGGTGTCAGTAGATGCAGCATATTCTAAAACTTTGTTATTCTTTGTTTCAAAATCTTCTAATAAAGATTCTTGTTTTAATATAAACCTATGTAACATATCCACTAAAGTATAAATAAATCTATTCTCATAAGTATTATAGGTTTCTTCACGACGTTCAATTAATATTTTAGAAGGTTGAACTTCATCAGTCTTTTCATCTATTTTTTCAATATAATGAGTACGTTTTGCTAAATCTTTAATACTAGCAACAGAAACCTTTGTAGCCCTCTCAATTTTTACCACATCTTCTTCATTAACAAGCACTAATTTAGGGTTTTTAAAAATATTATCCATATATGGGCAAGCAGCTTCAATTTCATCTACCCAATCAAACGACATTGAACCACTTGTAAGTTCAGATTTGAAATACATATCTGA
>SKJH01000029.1 GCA_007116005.1 Bacilli bacterium
AATGCTATTTTTTGTTTTTCTCCAGCACTCAAATAATTAGGGGAACAGTTTAATATTTTTTCAATATTGAAGATTTTAGCAATTTCTTTTATTCTATCTTCTATATGTTTATCATCATATAATAAGTTTTTCATTACTAATGATATTTCTTCTTTTACAGTTTCAGATATAAACCCATTATCAGGTTTTTCAAAAACTACTCCTATATTTTTTCTTACTTTAAACAAGTTTTCTTTTGTTAGAAATAAATTATCAATTAATATGTTACTATCTGTTATTATTAATCCAGATAATATCTTTATTAATGTAGTTTTTCCACTTGCATTAGGGCCTACAACAGTAATCCATTCACCTTGTTTTATATTCATATCTAGTTTATGAAAAATAAAATCATTATTATATCTATAACTCAATTTTTCAATTGAAATAATATTATTCATTAAACCACCCCGGCATTACTTTTTATTATACAAGAATAACATTAAAAATACAATTTGTTTTGTGATTATATTAAGGTAATTTTTAATATAATTAGAACAAAATAAAAAAAGTTTTATTCTGTTACTTTTTATCTTTTTTTATTTTGTATATTATAAACAAGTTTTAGCATTAGTTTCAAAGGTATTATTCTACTAAAAAAGACTAATGTTTTCATATACAATGTAGGTATAATAATTAGTTTTTTATTAAACATTTTATCTATAGCGTATTTAGCAACATACTTACTATCAATTGATCTTAAATTAAAATCTACATTTGCTGTTTTGTTAAAATTTGTTTTTACCGGTCCTGGACATAATACACTAACAGCAACTTTTGACTTGTCTCTTCTTAATTCTTCGTATATAGCGGTAGTAAGCCTCAATACATAGGTTTTTGTAGCATAATATGTAGACATTAAGGGTCCCGGTTGAAAAGCCGCAGAAGACGACACATTTAGTATATAGCCACTATCTTTTTTTTGGAAATCTTTTAAAAATAACTTAGTTAATATATGTACTGATTTTATATTTAGATCAATCATTTTTATTTCCTTTTCTAAATCTGTTTTATAAAATTCTCCTAAATTACCAAACCCTGCACAATTTATTAATATATCTATATTATCATTTCTTACTTTTTTATATAATTTATTACAATTATCCTCGTTTGATAAATCTGTAATTATTTTTTGAACTTTTACGTTTAGCTCTTTTTGTAATATATCTAATTTTTCTTTTTCTCTAGATACTAATACTAATTCAATACCAAGATTATCTAAATATATAGCTATATCTCTTCCTATTCCAGAAGATGCCCCGGTAACTAAAGCTTTCATTAAATACCTCCACATCGTTTTGATAATTATAACATATTTCTAAAAAAAATAATTGAAATTATTATTTCAATTATCTTATACTAATTCGATGATAACCATTAACGCATCATCGCCTCTTCTCTCGTCAAGTTTTAAAATTCGTGTATAACCACCATCTCTATTTTCATAACGTTTTACTAAATCGTCAAACACTTTCTTTGTAGCTGTATTATCATTATGAAGGAATGCTAATACTTTACGTCTTGAAATCAAAGTACCCTTCTTACCATAAGTAACCATTTTATCTAATTTTTTACGAACCTCTTTTGCTCTTGCTTCAGTTGTCTTAATTGATTCATTCATAATTAAATCTTTTGTTAAATTGGCAAGCATAGATCTTCTATGTTTGTTATCTACACCTAATTTTCTATAAGCCATATTTTCACTCCTTACTAATCTTCATTTCTAAAAGATAATCCCATATCTTTTATTTTATCCATTACTTCTTTTAACGATTTTCTACCTAAGTTTCTGATTTTCATCATTTCGTTTTCTGATTTATTAACTAAATCCTGAACATTATTTATACCTGCTCTATTTAAACAGTTATAAGCACGAACAGATAAATCTAAATTATCTATTGAAGTTTCTAATAACTTTTGTTGTGGATCTTCATTATTTTGTTTCATTAACCCTTTTATAGCGTCGGTAAATTCTGGATCATCTATTCTGTCTAGTTGAGCAATTAATATACTAGAACCTTGCTTTAGGGCATCTTGCGGCAGTAATGAACCATCAGTCCAAACTTCCATAATCAATTTATCAAAATTATTATCTTGTCCTATACGAGCATTTTCCACTTCATAATTAACTCTTTCAATAGGTGAATATATAGCATCAATTGCTATAGTTCCAACTTTTACATCACCCAATGTTTTTTTAACTTCATCAGCAACTATATAACCTTTTCCCCTACCTACAGTAAGTTCCATATCAATTTGTCCACCTTCTGCAAGAGTACAAATAACATGATCAGGATTAACAATTTCTATGCTTGGTTCTCTTTGTAAATAAGAAGCAGTAACAGCGCCCTCTCCGTTTGCACTAAGTTTTATAACAACTTGATCTTCTGTGTTTTTTCTTACAACTAATTTTTTTAAGTTTAATACTATAGATGTAACATCTTCTACAACTCCTTCAATAGTTTGAAATTCATGTAGAACACCATCTATTTTAACACTTGTTATAGCATCACCTGGCAAAGAAGATAATAATATTCTTCTAAGTGCATTACCAAGAGTTGTTCCAAATCCTCTTTCTAAAGGCTCAAGTTCAAATCTCCCGTAATTATTTCCTTCAATATATTCAGTAATTTTATAATCCGGTTTTTCAAATGCTAGATAATCGTTTGAATCTTCTTTAAACTCTAAATCAACAAAAACTTTTAAATTAGAGTCAACATTTTGATTGTTTTCTTCAGTAACTTTTTTAGCCATTATAATCACTCCTTTTCTTTATTATCCACGAGGACGTTTTGGCGGACGACATCCATTGTGTGGGATAGGTGTTACATCACTCATAGCAGTTACTTCTAATCCTCCAGTTTGTAATGAACGTAGTGCAGTATCTCTTGCAGGACCCACACCATTTACATATGCTTCTACTTTTCTCATACCAGCATCATACGCAGCCTTTGCAGCAGCTTCTGCAGCCATACCAGCAGCGAATGGAGTTTTCTTCTTTGAACCTTTATACCCAATAGTTCCAGAAGAAGCCCAACTTATAGCATTACCATCTTTATCAGTAATTGTAATAATTGTATTATTATAAGTTACGTGTATATGTGCATTACCTTCAGGTACATTCTTTTTAACCTTACGTTTTCTTGCTTTATATGCCATAATATAACCTCCTTAATGATTATTTCTTTTTATTAGCAACTACTTTTCCACGTCCTTTACGTGTACGAGCGTTCCTTCTTGTGCTTTGACCTCTTACAGGTAATCCTTTACGATGACGTATTCCTTGATAACAACCTATCTCTTGCTTAGTTTTAATATTCATATTTACTTCTCTACGTAAATCTCCTTCAACTAAATGCTTAGATATTTCTTCACGAATACGAACTACTTCTTCATCAGTTAATTCTTTTGATTTTTTATTCGGATCAACATTAGAATCTTTTAGAATTTGCTTTGATAATTGTCTACCTATTCCAAAAATATAAGTTAAAGCAATTTCCACTCTTTTTTCATTTGGTATATCTACACCTTTAATACGTGCCATAATCGCACCTCCTATTAACCTTGTCTTTGTTTGTGTTTTGGATTTTCACAAATCACAATTATTTTTCCATTTCTTCTTATTATTTTACATTTATCACAAATTTTTTTAACTGACGGTCTAACTTTCATATTATTCCCTCCTATTATTTTCTATAGGTTATACGCCCACGTGTTAAGTCATATGGCGATAATTCAACCTTTACTGTATCACCTGGTAAGATACGAATGTAGTGCATTCGTATTTTGCCAGAAACGTGAGCCACTACAGTATGTTCATTTTCAAGCTCTACTCTAAATTGTCCCCCCGGTAATACATCCAATACTTTACCATCCATTTCAATAGCATCTTTATTTGCCATCTAATCACCTCTTCGTTAATATATTATATCCATCTTTAGTCACAACGACTGTATGTTCAAAATGTGCTGATGGACTTTTATCACATGTACTTATTGTCCAATCATCTTCTTCTAAAAATATATCTTCATCCCCAAAAGTTAACATTGGTTCAATAGCAAGTACCATACCCGGTTTCAATATTGGGCCAATATTGGGATTACCATAATTAGGAATATCAGGACTTTCATGCAAAGAACTACCTATTCCATGACCTACTAATTCCTTTACTATTCCTAGATTATGTTTTTTCGCATATTCTTCTATAGAACTACTTATATCACCAATTCTATTACCTGGCTTTATTTGTTTTAAACCTTCATATAAGCTATTTTCTGTATGCTTTAACAAATATTTTTTATCTTCATCTATTTTACCCACAGGATAAGTCCAAGCAGAATCTCCATAATACCCTTTATAACAAACACCTATATCTAAAGATATTATATCTCCATCTTTTAATTTATAGTTATTAGGGACCCCATGTACTACTTGTTCATTAACAGATATACATATAGCTGTAGGAAAATCATTGTAATTTTCAAAAGCTGGGGTAGCACCTCTACTTATTATGTATGATTTTGCTAAATCATTTAATTTATTAGTAGTAATACCAGGTTTTATAAAATCCTCTAAATATTTAAATGTATCATAAGTTATAAGACCTGCAATACTCATTAAATCTATTTCTCTTGAAGTTTTAATGCTTATCATATTAATTTCCTTTATTTATAATAGCTTCTATTTGTTTAAAAGTATCCTCTTTTTCTTCACAACATTTTATATTATATAGTAAATTTTTATTATTGTAATATTCAATTAATGGTTTTGTTTTTTCTAAGTATGTATCAAATCTATTAATAAATTTTTCTTCTGTATCATCTTGTCTTTTTTCTAACATTGAACCACATTTATTACAATGATTATCTTTTTTGAATGTACTTGTATATAAATTATATATAGAATTACATTCTGGGCAAGTAACTCTACCTAATGCCCTTCTCATAGCCATTTCTTTTTCTATTTCTAAACAAAGAACATAATCTATAGATTGATTTAAAGATTTCAATAAATTATCTAACATTTCAGCTTGTTTTATAGTTCTTGGAAATCCATCAAAAATTATTCCTTTTGTATCTACTAGTGATTCAATTTTTGATTTCAATAATTCAACCATTAACTCATCACTTACTAGTTCACCTTTATTCATAATATCTTGTATTTGATTTCCTAACTCTGAGCCACTACTGGCAACTTCCCTTAATAAGTCCCCAGTTGATATATGTTCTAAATTATATTTTTCTTTAAGTATTTCTGATTGCGTTCCCTTTCCAGCAGCTGGTGGGGCAATAAATATTATATTCATCATCTTCTATAACTCCTTTTATAATCTCTTCCTATTAATTTACTTTCAATTTGATTATAAGTTTCTAATGCAACACCTACAACAATTAACAATCCAGTACCACCTATTGTAATAGTAGCTGGTAAATTAGATAATGTTGTAAAGATAATTGGCAAGCCTGCAATTACTGCTAAAAATACAGCACCAACTAAAGTTATTCTTGATAAAACCTTTTTGATATATCCTTCTGTTTGTTTTCCTGGCTTTATTCCTGGAATATATCCACCATTTTTATTTAAATTAGTTGATAATTCACTAGGATTTAATTGCATAAATGTATAGAAATACGCGAAAAACAATATCAATACAAAGAATAATATAAATCCAACAACTGTATCATAATTTATATATTTTTCTACAAATAAAGTAAATCCTTCTCTATTTATAAAATGCGATATAGTTGCTGGTACACTAATAAGTACTGATGCAAATATTACTGGTATTACCCCAGCTGAATTAAGTTTTATTGGCATATACGTTTGTTTTCCACCATACGCACTAGTTGTTCTATTTGCATATTGAATTGGTATTCTTCTTTCAGCCCTTTGTACAAAGATTATTCCAACAACAATAAATAGATATATTAATATAAATACCAAATATGATACTAACCCTATAATAGTTGTTTGTAAACTAGAAAAATTTACAAATTGATCAAAAGCTGTAATAAACATGTTTGGTAAACTTGCAATAATACCAGCCATAATTATCAAAGATATTCCATTTCCAATTCCTTTTTGTGTTATTTGATCACCTAACCATAAAACAAACGCTGTTCCAGCAGTAAGTATTATAGCTATTCTCATATAATCTAGTGCACCAGCATTTTGTCCAAAGAAAGCAAATGAAAATACATATCCTTGTACAAATGCTAATCCAATACCCAAATACCTTGATATCTGATTTAATTTTCTTCTTCCTGTTGGGCCTTGATTTTTCAAATCAGAAAAATATGGAATTATATCTGCTTGTAATAATTGCATAATGATAGATGCATTAATATATGGAGTTACACCTAACGCAAATATAGAAAATCTTTCTAAAGCTCCACCACTCATTGCATTCATTAATTCTAAGAAACCTAAATCTTTTGTTATAGCTTCTGTTCCAGGAACAGTAATTGCAGTTCCTAGTTTAAAAACAAATAAAACAAGTAGAGTAAACAATATTCTTTTTCTTACATCACTATTACTCTTATTAAATATTTTTTTAATTCCTGTAATCATATTAGATCACCTCTATATTTCCACCTGCAGCTTCTATTTTTGTTCTTGCTGTTTCTGAAAATTTATGTGCTCTAACAGTTAATTTTTTTTCTACGTTACCTTTTCCAAGTACCTTAATACCACTTAATTGTTTTTTAATTAACCCTGTATCTTTTAATAATTCTGGTGTTACTACAGTTTCATTTTCAAATTTATTTAAATCACTTAAATTTATTACTGCATATTCAGTTTTAAATTCATAATTACTAAATCCCCTTTTAGGAATTCTTCTAAATAAAGGTAATTGTCCACCTTCAAATCCAGCTTTTCTACTATAACCACTTCTTGATTTTTGACCCTTATGACCTCTACCACTTGTTTTTCCCAAACCACTACTAGAACCTCTACCTACTCTTTTATTACTTTTCTTTGATCCTTCATTAAACTTTAAAGTATGTAGTTTCATTATCCTAACAACTCCTCAACAGTCTTACCTCTAAGACGTGCAATTTCTTGTGCTGATCTTTGTAATTTAAGAGCTTCAATTGTTGCTCTAGCAGTATTTATTTGGGTATTTGAACCAAGTGATTTAGATACAATATCTTTTATACCAGCAAGTTCTAAAACAGCTCTTACCGGACCTCCTGCTATAATTCCAGTACCAGCTTTTGCAGGTTTAATTAAAACCTTAGCAGCACCACTTACACCTATAGCTTCATGTGGTATAGACCTCTCTTCAACAAGAGGTACTCTTATTAAATTTTTCGTTGCGGATTGAATAGCTTTCTTCACTGCATCTTGAATTTCGTTTGCTTTACCAGTACCAAGACCTACACGTCCTTTTTTATCTCCAACTGCAACAGTAGCTGAAAATCTAAAATTACGTCCTCCTTTAGTAACTTTTGTAACACGATTTATAGAAATTACTAACTCTTCAAATTCCTTGTTTTTTGGGTCTTTATATCTTCTTTTTTCCATTTTACCCTCCTTAGAATTCTAATCCATTTTCACGTGCAGCTTCTGCAAGTGCCTTAACACGGCCATGATATAGGTACCCACCTCTATCAAATACTACACTTTTTATTTTTGCTTTTGAAGCTTTCTTAGCTATACTAGCACCAACTAAACTGGCTGCTTCAACATTACCACTATTAGTTATTTTCAAATCTTTATCCAATGAAGAAGCACTCACTAAAGTAATTCCGTTTTCATCATCTATTATTTGAGCACTAATATGTTTATTTGATCTAAAAACATTTAATCTAGGTAATGAACTATTGCCAACTATTTTTTTTCTAATACGACTATGTCTAGCTTTACGAGCTTCATTACGAGATATTTTATTTATCATAGTAAACTCTCCTTTACTTATTATTTAGCAGCTTTTTTACCTTCTTTACGACGAATATGTTCACCTTTATAATGTATACCTTTACCTTTATATGGTTCTGGTTTTCTTACTTTACGAACATTAGCTGCAAATTCTCCTACTAATTCTTTTTTTATTCCTTTTACAGATATTTCTGTATTACTAACTTGTTCTACTTGTAATCCTTCAGGAACTACTAATTTAACAGGATGAGAATAACCTGCATTAACATTTAAATCATTTCCTTTTACTTGAAAACGATAACCTACACCAACGATTTCTAAATTTTTACTAAATCCAACAGTAACTCCTTCAATCATATTTTTTATAAGAGAGTTTGTTGTACCTTGCATAACATTAGAATTATTAGCCTTATCTACCGTTAAAATATTATCTTCCACTTTAACAACTACATCACGAGATATAGGAGAAGATATTTCACCTTTAGGTCCTTTAACAGTAATGGTATTGTTTTCAATTTCAATATTAACATTTTCTGGAATTGTTAATTTTCTATTTCCAATACGACTCATATTTTAACCTCCTTAATGTAATTGTTACCAAATGTACGCTAATACTTCTCCACCAATTTGTTTTTTTCTTGCATCTTTATCTGTCATTAATCCTTTTGATGTTGAAATTATAGCAATTCCAAGCCCGTTTAAAACTGTAGGTATTTCTTCAGTTCTTGCATAAACACGTAATCCAGGTTTAGAAATTCTTTTCAAACCAGTAATTACTCTTTCTTTTTTTGTAGTATACTTAAGTTCAAGTATAAGTACATCATCTTTTTCTTTTTTGATGGTCCTATAACTTTTTATATACCCTTCGTCCTTTAAGATACGAGCGATCTCAGTTTTTAATTTTGATGTAGGTATTTCTACTTCTTTATATTTCATTTGATTAGCATTACGAATTCTCGTAAGCATATCAGCAATTGGGTCAGTTACTACCATATTATAATCCTCCTTTCAAGTTTCTACCAACTTGATTTTTTTACGCCAGGTATTTGTCCTTTATGCGCTAATTCTCTAAAACATATACGGCATAATCCAAATTTACTCATTACAGAATGAGGTCTTCCACATTTCTCGCAACGAGTATATTCACGCACTTTAAACTTTTGTGGTTTCTTTGATTTTACAATCATACTTTTCTTAGCCATAATATCCTCCTTACGATTGTTTTCTAAATGGAATACCTAATTCACTTAATAAATCATACGCTTCTTCGTTTGATTTAGCTGTTGTAACAAAAACTATGTCCATTCCACGTATTTTTACTACATTATCATACACTACTTCTGAAAAAATTAATTGTTCTTTAATACCTAATGTATAATTACCTCTACCATCAAATGCTTTAGGTGAAACCCCTCTAAAATCTCTTACACGAGGTAATGCGATTCTAATAAGTTTTTCTAAAAATATATACATATTTTCACCACGTAAAGTCACTTTGCATCCAATAGCCGCACCTTCTCTTAATTTGAAACCAGCAATTGATTTTTTAGCTTTTGTAACAACGGGTTTAGCACCAGTAATTAATTCTAAATCTGCTATAGCAGCATCTAATAATTTACTATTAGATATTGCGTCTCCAACACCTACATTAATTACCATTTTATCTATTTTAGGCACTTCCATTAAGGTTTTATAATTATATTTTTTTGTTAAACTAGGAACAACTTCTTTATAATATTTTTCTTTTAGGCGGTTCATAAATACCCTCCTTCCAAATTAGTCAATTTTCTCATTAGATTTCTTAGAAATTCTAACTTTTTTACCATTTTTATCTGTATTATGTCCAATTCTAGTGTTTTTTCCTGTTTTTGGATCTACCATCATAATATTAGAAATATGAATAGAAGCTTCACGTTCAATTATTCCACCAGTTTCATTATTGGAATCCGGTTTTTGATGTTTTTTTATAACATTTATACCTTCAACTATAACCCTATTATCTTTTCTTAATATCTGATTAATTTTTCCAGTTTTTCCTTTATCTTTTCCAGCGATAACTATTACTTTATCTCCTGTTTTAAAGTTCATAATTGATTCCTCCTTCAAGGTTTTATAGAACCTCTGTTGCAAGTGAAACTATTTTCATATAATCTTTATCACGAAGTTCACGAGCGACAGGTCCTAATACACGTGTACCCATTGGTGTTTTATCTTCTTTAATTAATACACATGCGTTATCATCAAATTTAATATAAGAACCGTCTTCACGCCTTACACCAAATTTACTTCTTACTATTACTGCTTTAACTACTTTACCAGTTTTAACTGCTCCATTTGGAGTTGCTTTCTTTACTGTTCCAACAACTACATCTCCAATATTACCAGTTTTAACTTTACTTCCTCCAAGAACTCTAATTACTAATAATTCACGAGCCCCAGAATTGTCAGCTACTTTCAAACGACTTTCTTGTTGTAACATAATTATTCCTCCTTTTTACTAAATGGACTATAAAATTATTGCTTCTTCAATTATTTCAACTAAACGAAAACATTTTTGTTTAGATAATGGTCTAGTTTCAACAATACGAACTTTATCGCCAATTTTAGCTTTATTTAATTCATCATGAGCTGTATATTTTTTAGAATATTTAACTCGTTTCTTATATAACGGATGTCTTCTATATGTTTCAACTAATACAGTTATAGTTTTGTCATTTTTATCACTTACTACTTTTCCTATTAGTTCTTGACTTCTCTTTTCCATATAATACCCTCCTATTTACCTTCTAATTCACGTTCTTTAATTACAGTTTTAATTCTTGCAATAGTTTTTCTTAACTCTCTGATCCTAGAAGGTTTTTCTAAATTTCCAGTAGCTTGTTCAAAACGTAAATTAAATAATTCTTCTTTATATTCCTCTATTTTTTTTACCATCTCTTCAGTGGTTAAATTTCTTATTTCATCTATTTTCATTATTTTTCACCACTCTCTTTCATAACAAACTTACATTTTATAGGCAGTTTGTGCATTGCAAGTCTAAGAGCTTCTCTCGCAACATCTTCAGACACTTCAGATACTTCAAACATAATTTTTCCCTCTTTAACAACAGCAACCCAAGAGTCTGGAGCACCTTTACCTTTTCCTTGACGTGTTTCAAGTGGTTTCTTTGTTAATGATAAATGAGGAAATATATTTATGTAAACTTTACCTCCACGTTTCATATAACGTGTCATCGCAACTCTGGCAGCTTCAATTTGTTGTTGAGTAATCCATGCGCCTTCCATAGCTTTAAGTCCATATTCACCAAAATGCAATTTTGTGTTACCTCTTGCCTTACCATCATATTTAATACGATGTGGCTTACGATATTTAGTTCTTTTTGGTATTAGCGCCATCGTTATTACCTCCCTTGTTTTTCTTTGTAGGAAGGATTTCGCCTTTATAAATCCAGACTTTTACTCCGATTTTTCCATAAGTAGTATCCGCTTCGCTTGTTGCATAATCTATATCTGCTCTTAATGTATGAAGAGGAGTTGTACCTTCAGAATAACCTTCACTACGTGCCATATCTGCACCACCAAGTCTTCCTGAAACTTTAGTTTTAATACCAAGAGCTCCTGATTTCATAGTGTTTCTAATAGCACGTTTTTGTGCAACACGGAAAGAAACTCTATTTTTAATTTGGTGAGCAATATTGTCAGCAACTATTTGAGCATGTAAATCAGGAGTTTTTATTTCTAAGATAGAGATTTTTATACTTTCACCAGTTATCTTTGAAAGCTCTTTCTTTAATTTTTCTATTTCTTCTCCACCATGACCAATAATTACACCTGGTTTAGCTGTATAAATAGTTACCTCTGTATTCCTATTATTTCTTTCGATTATAATTCCAGAAACAGCAGCATCTTTCAATTTTTTTTCTAAAACTTCACGAATTTTAATGTCTTTACTTAAAAAGTCTTTAAATTCCTTTTTAGATGCATACCATTTAGAATTCCAATCCTTATTTATACCCATTCTAAATCCAATTGGATTAACTTTTTGCCCCATGTTTTTCCCTCCTTACTAATTTTTTTCAGCAACGATTATATTAATATGACTTGTTCTTTTATCGTTTCTACCTGTATGACCTCTTGAATCCATTTTTACACGTTTCATAACAGGCCCTTCGTTTATATACGCTTCTTTTACATATAATTTTAATTTATCTAACTTATGATTGTTTTCTGCATTAGCTACTGCTGAACACAAAACTTTTTCAATCAATTTAGAAGATTTATTATTTAAATTTTTAAGAATAGACATAGCTTCATCAACATCTTTACCACGAATCAAATTCATTGTAAGACGGGCTTTATCAGCAGAAACTCTGACTTTCTTAGCAATTGCTTTAGCTTCCATACTCGCATCCTCCTTTAATCTTCTATTTATTTTTTGCCGTTTCCATGACTAACAAATTTACGAGTTTGTGCGAATTCACCAAGCTTATGTCCAACCATATCTTCTGTAACATAAACAGGAATAAACTCTTTACCATTATGTACCGCAAATGTATGTCCTATAAAATCAGGAAATATTGTTGAACGGCGCGACCAAGTTTTAATAACTTCTTTTTTATTGTTTTTATTTAATTCCTTAACTTTATTTAATAATCTATTAAACACATAAGGTCCTTTTTTAAGACTTCTTGCCATTTAAACCAATCCTTTCTTATTTATTACGACGTTTTACGATAAACTTAGTTGAATTTTTCTTCTTCTTACGAGTCTTAAGTCCAAGTGTAGGTTTACCCCAAGGTGTCATTGGTTGTTTTCTACCGATTGGAGTTCTACCTTCACCACCACCATGTGGATGATCATTAGGGTTCATAACAGAACCACGAACTGTAGGTCTAATCCCCATATGACGTTTACGCCCGGCTTTTCCTATATTAACTAATTTGTAATCTAAGTTTCCTACACTACCAACAGTAGCTTTACAAGTACCTAATATTTTTCTTGTCTCTCCACTGTTTAATCTAATTAATACATAATTACCTTCTCTACCTAAGATCTGCGCACCAGATCCTGCACTTCTAGCTATTTGAGCACCCTTCCCAGGTCTCATTTCTATATTGTGAATAACAGTACCAACAGGTATGTTTTTAAGCGGTAAACAATTCCCAACTTTTATATCAACATTATCACCACTTATAATTTTATCCCCTACTTTTAATCCAAGAGGAGCAATTATATATTTCTTTTCACCATCTGTATAATTAATTAACGCAATATTAGCAGATCTATTTGGATCATACTCAATAGCAGCTACAACACCCGGTACATCAATTTTATTTCTTTTAAAATCAATAACACGATATTTTCTTTTAACTCCACCACCACGATGTCTAACTGTTATTTTACCTTGATTATTACGCCCACTATGTTTTTTTAATTTTACTACCAAACTTTTTTCAGGAGTACTTTTTGTTATCTCAGTATTAACCAATGTACTCATTCCTCTTCTAGCATTAGTAGTAGGTTTATAATTTTTTACTGGCATATTCTTTCCTCCTTTTTAAAGGTCAATCTTATTACCTGGAGCTAAAGTAACGATTGCTTTTTTATATTTATTGGTAAACCCAGAATAACGTCCAACTCTTTTAGCTTTAGGATGAACATTAATTGTATTTATTTTTTCAACTTTTACATTAAATATTTTTTCAATTGCTTGTTTAATTTGAGTTTTATTTGCTTTAACATCTACTTTGAAAACATATTTACCCTCAGTTGAAGCAATTGAAGCACTTTTTTCAGTTATAACTGGCGCTTTTATTATATCTCTGTAATTTGATAACATTATACAAGCACCTCCTCAATAGCTTTTATTGCATCTTCTGTAATTACTAAATTGTTATATGTTGTAACATCTAACACATTTATTTCATTAGGTAACACTACCTTTACTCCTTTTATATTACGAGACGCAAGAATTAAATTATCATTTAAATCGTTTGTTACAATTAATGAAGATTTTTCTAAATTTAAATTCCTCATTATTTCAAGCATTTCTTTAGTTTTTAAACTTTCTAAAGATAAATTATCTAAAGCTTTTAATTCACTATTTAACACTTTATAAGATAACGCCGATTTAAGAGCTAATCTTCTTTCCTTTTTATTCATTTTTTTATTATAATTAACTTCAGGTGTTGGACCAAATACAATTCCTCCACCTTTCCATTGAGGACTTCTAATAGAACCTTGACGAGCACGACCTGTTCCTTTTTGTCTCCATGGTTTTCTTCCACCACCACTAACCTCTGAACGAGTTTTAGTGCTATGTGTTCCTTGTCTCATAGATGCTCTAGACAATGTTATAGCGTCATATAACACTGTATCGTTAGGTTCAATTCCCCAAACTTTATCTTCTAGTTTTATATCCTTTATTTTTTCACCTTTTACATTTAAAAGTGCTACTTTAGGCATTTTTAATTCCTCCTTTCATTACAATAAGATATTCAAACAATTTTCATTAAATTATTCAGTTGCTTCTTCTTGTAATGTTTCAGTTACTTCTTCATTAGTATTAACTTCTTCTTCAACGTTTTCTTCTTTATTATAAGAAACTAATTCTTCAAGATTTTTATTTTTCGCATCAGGCTTTTTAACAGAAGATTTTATAATAACCAATGATTTTTTAGGGCCAGGAACATTACCTTTTATTAAAATAACGTTATTTTCTATATCAATATCTA
>SKJH01000001.1 GCA_007116005.1 Bacilli bacterium
AGTTCTTCAACGATATGGGGTACATGTAAAGTTTTATCACCATAAATTCCCGTAACTTTACTTATACTTCTACTCTGGATTAAGATTTCATCTTCCATAATAATAACCCTAGCCCACTCACCATCTAATTTTTCTAAAGCAATAAATTCATTGTTTTTATTCGCAATCATATCTTTAGCTTTAGAATGTTCTAATCCGCCTGGCTCGTAGTACTTCATTGGTTGCATTTTTTTTAATTTTTCATAATTAAAACTATTCATTTTAATTCTCCTTCTAAAATAGTTTGCTTACATTCGTTCTCTTTTTATTTTTTAAAAAATTATATAAAACTGTAAAGTTAGATAAAACTAGTCTGTCTTTTGCTCGTGTCATCCCTACATATGCTATATTCCTATCCTCTTCCTCTGAAGTATCAAACTCAGTTAGCACTACATTTTTATATTCTAGTCCTTTTGCTTGATGTATAGTTTGTACATTATAATTCCCTAATTCCTTAATTAGCTTCACTTCTTTATTTGTTCTACACAAAATATAATAATTCTCATTTAGAATTTTATTAAAAATAGATTCTCCATCAATTATTTCATAAGAATTTACTTCTGTTATTTTGCCATTTTTTAACAAAACTCCAACAAAACCACCTTGACCTCTAATACACTTAATATCACTTGGATAAGATTCAATAATTCCTGAAAATGGAGTCGGATAAACTTGAGACTCAGTATTATATGTTGTAGCATAATCTATAATTTCTTGATAACTCCTGTAGTTAATCTCTAGTGGATACAAATTAAAATGGTTTAATTTGTCTAAGACTTCTTGTGTGGCTCCACGAAATATATAGATGCTCTGTTTTGGATCCCCAATTAGAAATTTCTTTTTTGTTGGAGTTCGATTAAATAATTCTAATTGGATATCATCAACATCTTGAACCTCATCTACAAACAATGCATCAATGTTTTCAATATTTCTATTATAGTCATTTAACTTATCTAATAAATATTGAGGCAAATCCATAAAATCATAAATCCCATATCGTTTTTTATAGTCTTTGTAGTCTTTCAAAATTCTTTGAAATTTAGACTTTAATCCTTGAGAAATATCCATATTATAGTTTCCTGTAATATAACTATATAAAACTCCTACATTAACATATTGATATCTTGCTCTTTGACAAAGCTCTTTTAAAATTTCTTTCATTTTTGACTCTTCTAAGACTTTAACTTTGAAAGAATTATTTGGATCTTCTTTCATTAAAATTATAGATAATCTTTCAAGTTCTTGATAGGCCCAACTATGAATGGTTGAAACCTGTATACCACTATATGATTTAAGCCTTTCTTTTAATTCCTCTGATGCCTTTCTTGTAAAAGTAATTGCTACAAGAAAATCTTTAGGATTAGAATTTTTATATTCCATTATAGCTCCAACAAGTGTAGATGTTTTTCCAGATCCGGCAGGGGCTATAACAATAATTTCCTCATCATTTGAACTTATTGCTTTAATTTGCTTTTGGTTGTATTTCATTTTTTTCGTACACTCCCTGTAAGAATAAGATTAAGTGATGCATTGAAGGAATATTAATTTTGGCATCTTCAGCAGTATACATGTCGTCTAATCTTATTAAGTTTTTGAATTTTTCGTAGTCCTCATCATTTTTAATTTTTTCAATATACGGGTCAAAGGGTTCTGAATTAGTATCATTAAAAGAAACTATAAAGTCAAATCTTTCTTGCTTGTAACAATTTCCAATAACTACCCGATTAGGATTTTTATAAACCTTTTCTCTAATCTCTCTTTTAGAGGTTGCTTCTATTACAGAGAAGAAAGCAGGCAAATAACTTTTATCTTCTGATCTAACTATCATGTCTGCAATAAAAGGATAACACATAAAATCGGCTTCAATTTCTCCCTTTAAACTATTTGTTAATTTAGAATATGTACTACCAGATAAAACTGGATTTATTGATGTTAGAATTAAAACTTTCATTATATCACCTTATAAATAATTTCTTCACTTTTATTTAATATTTCTAATGAAAAAATTGGAAATTTTATAGGACTATTTACTATCATAAGTTTATTCATAACACTTAGATCCATATTGTCTAATGATTTGGGCGCAGATAATCTTCTTTCCCTTTCAAGCTTACCGTCAATTTTTAAATGTGAAATAAAAATATTAATTACTGCTTGAATAAATAATCTTTTTCCTTCTGAATCTGCATTCTCTAAGAGATCAAAATCTCCTATAATCTGAAAAAGAATAGCTTTTTCAACTGATTCAATAGAACCAATAAAAGAAACTATTTCCTTATCTAAAGCATGATAAAAATTGAAACCATAGGTTTCAGGGATGTCTAAATAAAATTGATGAGATATGAAATTTTCTTCTTCAATTATTTTAATCTCTTTTTGATTGTAAAAGTTTTTCATTCAATCCTTCCTCCTCTTTTTTACATAAAAAAGAAAAAATAGCAATAGTAGCCCAAGCATCAGTGAAAGCATTATGATCATTTGTTATAAAGAGGCCACTTTCATTTGCTATATCTTCTAATTTAAGTCTCTTTTCGCGTTTTAAAATTCTCTTTGCCATATTGTAAGTGCATATACCTCTTATCTCATTACCATTGCAATCTTCATATAGATTTATTTCATTATCTAATAAGACACGCCTATCATTTGTCAATCCATGCGAAACAACAAGTAAATCTTTCTCATCAATATTTATTAATTCTTCAACAATAGTTTTAGATTCTTCCAGACTTAATCCAAAAGTTTCTAGATAACTATCAGTGATACCTGTAAAATTTTTAATAAAATTGTTTACTTTTACTGTTTCAGGCATTTTAACATATGTGTTTAAGCTTTTACTTATTTGAAATATGTTTTCTTCAATTTTTTTCAATAATATTCCTGAAAATTGAATTAAAAAACCCTCACTATATTCTGCATCAAAAAATAATACATGAGAGTTTTCAATATTTCTTAAAACTATTAACATTATATCAACTCCTTATAATAATATTATACTACATTATAGAAAAAAAATCAAGTTTAAAAAAGCGGTCTATTTTAGACCGCCTAATTTATCAGCTCATTTTTCAGTGTAAAAGTTATAATAACTAACTCCAGTTTTTTCTCGATAGTTTCTAAAACCAAGAGCTCACGTTATTGATGGAAGACCGATTATAAGTAAATATAGTGGACCAAGAATATGCGATTGTCGTGTATGACCATACTCATGTTTTATTACTCTTTTTTCATTCTCATAGCGACTAAACAAAAATATAAATTGTCCTAAACTCATTGCTCCGCGGCCTTTATTAACTCTAACAATGTAAGCATCCTTATATTTTATAACTTGCGCGCTTTTAAATCTCACAAAATATAGATACATTAACACACCTATTATGTTTTGTGGTAATCCTCAAATAAAATAAAATAATTTAATCGCGAGCATTTTTTTCTGCCTCTCTAATTACTCTATCAAACAAACCATCGATAAACCCGTTACCATTTAAATCAACATAACTTTGATAAACTTCATGAATATGCGCAAAAGAGGCAGTAGACTTTTTCTGACCATTATCAATATCTTCTGCAAAATTAATTATTTCACTTCTTAATCTTGATAGCTCTGATTTAACAAACAGCTTATTTAAAAACTCTCACTTATTTGTTAAATCTTTAATGTTTGTTGCAAATCTTTCATTAACCATTTCGTCTTCCTCCCTAGGAACATAATTTCCTAGTTTATCATTAACACACTCTTTAATGGAGGGCATTAAATATTCTAAAGCTTCTTGAAAATGCTGATTTTTTTGTTTTTGATTTTGATGATTTTTCCTTTCTCTTCTTTTGTGTGCCTTACTTTCTAAAAATACATATAAAGCTAAACCAGCTGTAACTACTGGAGAGATAATACTTAAAATAACCAAAACATCTTCCATGATATCGCCCTCGTTGTCAAACAACTTATAAAATTTTGGCAAGGGTGGTAGGATTCGAACCCACATCATACGGTTTTGCTTACCACTACAACTTTCGTTGCCACATTTGTGTTTGTGGTCTGGACTATATCTTCACCATATACTTCTACTTAGG
>SKJH01000084.1 GCA_007116005.1 Bacilli bacterium
TAGCGTTTAGCGTTTAAACATATCAATAGCAAAACACCATCCTTCACCATCTTCTAGATAAAAAGTATCAATATCAATTTTTTCTATTCTTAATTTTTTTCCGCAAAATTTCTTCATACTTTTGACAAACCCAAACTCGTGTGTTATTGCACCAGTGAAATCAATACCAAACTCTTTAGCTAATTCATCCCACGTCTTTACCTCAACAATGTCGCCTACTTTTAATCTTTCCATATTATTAATCTCCTTTAGATGTTACATTATAGTTTTCTACAACAAAGTCTATATAACAATTGGTTGATGTCGTGTCATATTTATCATAAAGACATTGTGAACATCTTATACTATTACAATGGTCATTTAATTTTTTTACTATCTTCGTTGCTAGATTTTTATTATCAGGTGAAACACATCTACCATGCGTTTCTTCACAATGTAATACTTCATTCTTATCCTCACTAGAAAAGCCACAAGTATCACAAGTATAGGTTATCAACATACTATTTTACCACCTTTTTATTTTTACTGCTAGTTTTCTGTAACAAAACAGATACTTACTTCATATTTACTACCAACACTCCAAGCCAACCAACCGACTAACTTAGAGAATCAGTATTATATATTAGCTGCATATCGTGCTCCGACACACAGTTAATTTTTAAAAAATAGGGGGGATTTTTCAAGTCCCCCAACTCCCTTGGTGACTAGCCTCAGGTGCTTTTCTTAAGCTACTATTAAACCTCGGTAGGCGGTCAAGCCATTTGTCGGGTTTTATTTTATATTATCAGCATACAAACTGTTAATATCTTGACACTACTATAATAATTATTATAATAGTGTCTTATTAATTTTGGGTTCTGAGTTTAGTATAAAATCTAAACCCTATACCCCACGCCCCTTGTCTGGACGATTTTGGCTCGTTGTTTGAAACCTAGCGACTTACATCGCAACGCTATAGACGCCACTCCTCACGCATATAAGCTTGGTGACATAGATGGGATTTGAACCCACGATAGCCACCTTGAAAGGGTGGTGGCTTAAACCACTTGCCGACTATGCCGTATATGCCACTATTGTTTATAAGGGAGTGGCACAACCTCATTTTTGTATATAGTACCATACTATATACTGACGAGACCGCTATAACGCTCTCTCAACTCCTTCTACATCTAGGTAGATGAGCATTGGTATATGGTTTTTTGAGAAGAAACCATATAAAACTTATACAAATTCTTGCCCCTCATAACCACTCACGGATTATCTCGGGGCTATAGTAGGTATCCCAGAATTTGTTAAATAAATGTCATCCCGCTTATAATAGCAATTTGTGACAAGTCTTTTCGTACAATAAATACCTTTATCGTTGGTGGAATAGGAGAGGATCGAACTCTCGTCTTACGAATTCCTACTGGAGGTCTTAATCGCAATCGACACCAATTTCTACCCCATATTATTGTTTATTGGTGACAGCAAAAGGAATCGAACCTTTATCGCCTAGTTCGTAGCTAGGTATTCTATCCGTTATACTATGCTGTCTTATTTTTTGTGGTTGCAGTAAAAGGGAATCACACCCTTTTATACACCTCAAGCCGAGGTATATTAAATTATTTTACTGCATTAAGCGGGCAAGATTGGATTCGAACCAATGAAACCTTACGGTAACAGATGTACTGTCTGTTTCCCTTTAACCACTCGGGAACTCACCCTTATTGTTTATACTTATTTTATTGGTCTAGGAGGAGAGATTTGAACTCCCAGCCTTATGTTCCCAAAACATACGCTCCACCAAATTGAGCTACACCTAGATATTATTATTATTATTATTTATCTTTTGTACTTTATTTTATTTTTCCCTTTGTTTGTAACTAAATTATACCAGATTTTTAATAAAAAGTCAAATTTATAAAAAATTTTTTTATATTTTGGTGGGGCTTCTTGGGTTTGAACCAAGGACCTATCGGTTATGAGCCGATTGCTCTAACCAGCTGAGCTAAAACCCCATATTAACATACTATTTACGCCGTATGTTAGGGCAGTTGGAGCACCAAATCAGACTCGAACTGATAACCTATTGCTTACAAGGCAATTGCACTACCTATTGTGCTATTAGTGCATATGGTGGAACGGGTGGGTGTCGAACCCACTACCCTCTGCGTGCAAGGCAGATGCTCTGCCAGGTGAGCTACCATCCCGTATATACTACTTTTTTGGGCGAGGTAAAAGTAGTGAAACCTCTTTTTGTAGATAATAATAGTTTTAGGTTGCCTTCTTTACCCCAGCACTTGTTCCTGTTTTATGGGGTTCTGTTCAAAGTGGAGCTACCACTTAGTGCCGTGAATTTGTATGTCAACCAGTTACCTGTCTGGCGACCTTGGGATAAGCTCTTGCAAGAAACCTCCCACTATTATTATTGGTAGGCAAGGCAGGACTTGAACCTGCGACCTATTGCTTATCAGACAATTGCTCTAACCACCTGAGCTACTCACCTATGTTTGTGGAGGAAAGAGTGGGATTTGAACCCACGACACCTTGCGGTATTCTAGTTTTCAAGACTAGTGTAATAAACCACTCTACCATCTTTCCATTTTTTGTGGAGGAAAGAATGGGACTCGAACCCATACATGCGTTAACATACGACTCCTTAGCAAGGAGCTCCTTTAACCATTCAGGCATCTTTCCATAGGTTGGTGATATCATAAATAATATCACCACACGCTTTTGCTAAACACAAAAGTCATTCCAAGCTCTATTATTATACAGTCGAGCAACTGTTATGGTAGAAATAGTTGGGTTCGAACCAACGACCTATTGCTTGTAAGGCAAGTGCTCTCCCAGCTGAGCTATATTTCTAAAAAGTCGGCGAGTTGCTTTTCAGCCAGTCACCTAGCTTGGGTTGCTTTTCAGCCAGCCAAGCAATACTTTATTCTTGGAGATGTTGCTCGGATTTGAACCGAGTCCGTTTGGGTTGCAACCAAACTCCCTTACCATTGGGTTCAACACCATATTGGCTCCTTGAAGTGGATTCGAACCACTACTGACTTGTTTAACAGACAAGGGCACTACCGATTGTGCTATCAAGGAATAAAATAATCCAAGCAATATTTCTACCACTTGGATTGAGATTAAATAAGTGTGAAAGTTATATCTTTCTCTATCCCAACCACATTTTTACTGGGCTTTTTAATACGGTGCTACCGCATAATGGTATGCACTTTTGTATTTAGCAACTACTAAACCAGTTTGCTGTCTGGTTACTTATGTGATAACATTTGCAAATACTATCCCTATTATTGGCGACCTAGATGGGATTCGAACCCACGACCTCTTGCGTGACAGGCAAGCGTTCTAACCGTCTGAACTACTAAGTCATACCTTTTAGCTAACATATCACCTTAGCAACATATTACTTAAAAGGTGCGGTTTTGTTCACTCAGAAAAAATCTGGAGGCAGAACCGCATAACTGCTATGGTGATTTTAGAGACGGTCACCACGGTCTATATGTATACTTATTTCTTCTTAGCGAGGATACACGCATATACTTTTTATGGAAAAACCTAATTAAACCCTGTTTCCTTTTAGCCTCGCAACAGCAACTAAGCTCCACCGCATATTCTTTCGCCCTGCTTCGGAGGGTATATCACTCTGCTTTCTAGACTAACTATAAGACGAGCAATGCCTTTGTTAATGTGTTGTATTAACTGACAGATTGTTTTTTTAGTGTTAAAGAGTTGAGCGGTACCACCTCTAACAATCAAACTTTAATATGATCTTCTCGCACTAGGACCACTACACACGGTACGTTTTGTTAATGTGTTGTATTAACTGACAGATTGTTTTTTTAGTGTTAAAGGGTTGACTAGGGACTAGTCTAACAATCAAACTTTAATATGTTCTTCTCGCACTGGAATCACTACACACACGGTACGCTTTGTTTCCAAAGAACTTTTATGGATTAAGTCGGGAAACCTTTTCTTATTTTATATCGCAATGAAACGATAGGTAGTTTACTAAAAAGCGTCCAATTTAGTTGTAGGGCACCAACCCTAGAGCGTTTATGGCTTTTCTCCTACCACTCAAACCCTGTTTTAACACAAACATGACAGCGTATAACGAACATTTTTATTAAGCAGACATATAAACAAACTGCTGTACTTATGCCCAGTCGGACTGATAGCGGCTATACAACTACAACTATCTTTGGTTTTTTCCCAGTTACCATTATCTGGGGGTATACCACTTGGTTGCGGAGATGGGATTCGAACCCACGTATCACAGGTTATGAGCCTGTTGAGGAACCACTCCTCCACCCCGCGTCGTTATTCTTTGTAATTAAATTATACCATAATTTTCTCACAAAATCAAATTTTGACGGTCGCAAAATTCAAAAGTAGTTTGCGTTAACCACAATCTACTTTTCAACCTTGCGGCTGAAAACAATAAAAATTAACTAAATTAGTAAACTAACTAATTGCGTTCTTTCTAAAACGCTGCGATGTACATTGTGCTTTTTTCTTTGGTGATAACGAATAGAACCTTTGTGCGTCTTGCTTCGCTATATCTCTCTTAATTGCTTTTGTTACATTACCAAAAATTTTACTATCATAATTAACACTCATTAGATGCTCCTTTATTTTGTATATTGGGGCTGACTATTACTTCTAGCCAGCCGCCATTGTTAAACTGCCTGACTAGTCAAACAAATTAACTTCTACAACTTCTACATCTTTCTTTTCTTTTGGTTTTGATTCTTTCTTTTCAGCTGGGTCTTTAGTGCTAATTGTGAAATCTACTCTTGCATAGATTGTAATACCTGTTTTTTCGTCAACTGCAACTGGCACACTGAAACCTGTGTCTGCGTTCTTTACAGTTCCTTCAAAAACCTCGCCTAAAACTGCTTGCAACTTATCTTCAACATTCGCCTTCATTGCGTTCCTTACTTTTGCTACTGGGTTACCCTTTTCATTTAAAAATTCTACTTGTTTTAACATTGATTACTGCTCCTTTTTTTATTTTTTTTCTTTCTTTCTATAACTATTATAACATAATTTTTGGTTTTTGTCAAAGTTAGCGATTGTTATTTTTTTTAATTTTTTTCCTCTTGTTCTATAAATATTATACCATATTTTTTGATTTTAGTCAAATTTTTGTGGAAATATTTTTTTTAATTTTTTTCCTCTTGTTCTATAACTATTATAACATTTTTTTTGAGTTTTTGCAAATTTTGAGGGGATATTTTTTTTGAAAAACTCTTGCTTGTTATGAATATATTATACTACGATTTTGAGGGAAAATCAAATTTTGAGGGCATTTTTTTATATAATTTTACTTGTACCATTTTACTTGTACAATTTTACTTGTGCCCAGTGGCGGCTTAGTGTAGCTTATTGGTGCTGCTCTAGCTTATAGAAGAAGTACTAAGAGGTGTTTTTCGCTTAGGAACTTGACACACGAGAAAATTTGACATTTATAAAAAGTGGTCTACCCCAGAATATTGAGGGAATACTTTTTGTTTAGAAAATTGACATTTGTAAAAAAGTGGTCTACCCCTCAGAATATAGAATAGAATATTGACGGACTTTTTTTGTTTAGAAGTTTGACATTTGTAAAAAGTGGTCTACCTTAGACCACTTTGCATAAAAAAAAGGAGGCTTACGCCTCCTCAATTATTTTAAAGTTAAAATAGTTTGGTTTTTTGAAAATCTTTTCTCTTTATAGTCAAAAATATGCTCATTTTTTTCTATATCAACTAAAGTAAATTGTTTTATAGGTTTATCTCTTTTAATAGTTCTATAAATTGGATACACTTTATCAAGTTTTGAGCCTTCATTTATACAATATTGTAATATTTCAAGTTCGATTTCACAGTCGGCGAGTGCTGTATGTTCTTCTATAAAATCAATATTTTTAGATATAAACTTGTAAACATTTTCCGCTGTAGTTGATATGTTTTCCGCCTCTGTAAAAAAATTATTTGCCTCGCATAATTCAATAAAACTTGGATTAAAAGCTATTTTATTATGGACATAACCTCTAATATCAAAAAAAGTTTTATCATAAAAAGGGTTTAGGGTTTTGAACCATTCGCAATTAAATTTAATAACGCTCTCATCAAAAGGCGAGTTATACGCATAAATTGAGGTTATTTCAAAATTTTGCATTAAATAATATAGTTTTTGCATTAAAAAGCCCCATTTTATTAATTTGCTTTTTTTACTCCTCAAACTTGTTATATACTTCTCTTTTTTGTTTGCATAATAAGCTGTTTCAAAAAGTGCAATATTATGCCATACTTGCTCAATAACAAAATCACTTTTTATTATAGCCTCTTTTGCTATTGTATCATAAACAATATAGCCCAGATTATAGCAAAATCTTTTTTGCAAGTCGATTGTTTCGGTGTCTAATATTAAAATATTCATTTTTACTCCTTTTTTGTTTTTTTATTGTAACTATATTATACAATATAAATAAATATATGTCAATAGGTAAAAGTGGTCTACCCTAGACCACTTAGCTATATCTTATATAATAAGATAATAGTAATTAATTATAAATACGCAAAAATTTATTAGCAAGGAACTCCAACATTTTAAAACCATACTAGAAATAATACCTAATATTGCTATTACTATAAATAATATTCCCACTTGCAAACCTAAAACAAGCAATAATGTTGCTATAGATATTAAAAAAGGTGTGCTTTTACTGTAATATTGTGATATAATTATAATTTTATTTATTATTTTTATTTTTATATTTGTCATTTTATACTCCTTTTACTTATTACTATAATATTATATCATATAATTCTTTTTTTGTCAATAAAAAAAGTGGTCTATAATAGACCACTTAATAGGGGAAAAGGGTGATTATTCACCCTCTTCCTCTTTTTTCTTCTTTGCATCATCTCGCCTTACAGCATCGGAAAACATTTTTATATTTTTTTGTCTTAACTGTTCTTTTCTCTTTTCTAATTTTTCTTGCAATTCATCCTCAAAAATGTTAGCCTCGTTAGTTGCGTTATACTCAAGATTTTTTACTTTAATATCTAATGTAATAGTAACAGCTCCGCTCCCTTCATCATTTTTGATATTGTCGGCTATACAATCATTCTCAATTTCAATAGCTATCCCATCATTAGTCATAAAACAAAAAGAATAAGCCTCGCTAAGGTCTTTAAAAATACTATTTAAAATATCTTTTTTGAGTTGGTTGCGTTGCGTTGTTGTGATTATCTCACCTTTTTTTGTCTGTGAAATTTGCAATTTTTCACCTTTTACTTCCTTGACTTTGTTTAAAAAATTATCCATCTTTTTACTCCTTTTTTTAATTTTTATTGTAACTATATTATACACTATAAACATTTTTTTGTCAATGGATAAAAGTGGTCTACCCTAGACCACTTAAAAAGACTTACTTAATAGTAAGTCTTGGTTGTTTAGTATAATTCTTAATCTTCAAAATCTTCTTCATCTTCTTCATCTTCAAAATCATCTTCATCTTCTTCATCTTCTTCTTCATCTTCTTCAGAATTATCTTCATCTTCAAAATTGATAAAAGGAAAAGCATCGGAGATAATATCTCTTGTCATTTCATTAACTTCCTCAACCTCAGAAAGTTCAATTTTTAATTTTTGCTCAACTGCGATGCCGTTGCCATATATTGTTAAAACTTTTTTTTGCACATCGCTTAAAATTTCAACGACCTCTTCATTCATTTTTGTTACTTTTGCTACATTGTCCATTTTTTTTGTCTCCTTTTTTTGTTTTTTTTACTGTAACTATATTATACACCATAAGCAATATAATGTCAATAGATGGAAGTGGTCTACCCTAGACCACTTAAAAAAGAGAGTTTATAAACTCTCTAATATTTTTATTAATTTATTAGAATTTCTAAAAGAATATTTATATTCTAAACCTCTTTTATTGTTAAAATTATTAATAAATTTTATAGCTGTGCCACCATTCTCTTCCCATTGAAAAATATTTTTTGAATAATCATCAATCAAAATAGCGTTTTTGTCAATTTTATAGCCTTTATCTTTTAAAACTTTTGCTTTATTTTCCCCTACATTACATAAAATATAACTATTAACATTAGGTATATTTTTCCCTATCCAATTAATTTTTTCTTTTTTACAATATGGAGTATTTACACAAGCCGACAAAACAATAATTTTATATTTTTTAGCTAATTCATTGATTGTTTTTGCTAATTTGCGAGGCTTTAGGTTTTCAAAATAGCCCCTCTCATACATTAGCTCTAAACAATTCTTTTTTTGAAATATCGCTATAGTATCATCCATATCAATATATAATATTTTTTTCATTTTTTAACAAACTCCTTTTTTTTAATTTTTATTGTAACTATATTATACACTATAAACATTTTTTTGTCAATGGATAAAAGTGGTCTACCCTAGACCACTTAAAGAAGGTGATAAATTAATATCACCCACTTAATTAATCAAATAAATTAATTATAGTTTCGGCTTGTTTGCTTGTGTCCTTTTTCTTAGACTTTTTTTCTGCAAGTTCTTTTTGTTTAGTTATTGAATAACTTACTCTTGCATAAACAGTTTTACCATCGGTTTTGTCCTTAGCTAGAGGAATTAAAATATCTTTTTTAGATACCTCAAGTGCTTTTAGGTTTTCATCCGTAGTTAATGTTTCTATCAACTTATCTTGAAAACTTTTTGACATAGCCTCTCTTGTTTTTGCAATTGCGTTACCATTCTCGTTTGTGAATTTGATTTGTTTTAGTTCCATTTTTTTGTTACTCCTTCTTTAATTTTTATTGTAACTATATTATACACCATAAGTAATATAATGTCAATAGGACAAAGTGGTCTACCGTAGACCACTAAAAATAAAAGGAAAAATCCCTTTATTCCTTGCCAGTTTCAGCAAGATATTCTTCTTTTGTTATAATTTGATAACTACTCTCTACTTCGTTCATCAAATGAGATGTCCTAGCCTCTTCTAAAGCAACAAGATATTCCTCACCATTCTCATAATCATCACAATCTATATCATCACTATAAGTTGCATAAGACTCTGCGTTATCAACGCCTTTTTCGTGTGCAAGATTTTCTAATTCTTTTTCTGTTGTCGTATCAGGAAATTTTTCATATTCTTCATAGTCACAACCACAATATCCATTACCGCCTTTAAATTTTACATATTTCATTTTTTTTATCTCCTACTTTATTACAATTACATTATACTATATAAATATTGTTTTGTCAATATCAAGTAGTGGTCTACCCTAGACCACTTTAATTCAGCAATTAAGCTGAATATATTTTATAGTGTGGGGTCACAATTATAATATTCCTCACACCAACTCACAAAATCACTAATTGTAGCCCCTACCATTTGCCTATTTGTTTTTAAATGTTTAATAAACCCTTCGCCTTGAACAATTTGAAATATTATATTTTTGTATTTAAGAATTCTACCTATTTGAGCATATCTATTTAAAAGATATTTATTATTCATTTTTTGCGTTTTAGGCTTATGATTTTCAAAAATTTCTTTTAATTTGTTATTGGTTAACCCTTCTTTTTTTAAAATTTGTACATTCATTTTTTTCTTTACTCCTTAATTTTTATTGTAACTATATTATAACATATTTTTATAAAAAAGTCAAGTATTAAAAGTGGTCTAGGCGATTTTCTCAAAAATGAGTAAATTTGCCTTGTTAGATTTTTCTTCTTTTATAAAAGAAAAATTGTATCTTTCAACCATTTTTTTTATGAAACATTTACATTTCAAAGTTGCTACAGTTGTTCCTATTGGTAATTTTTTGATAATATTTTCTGCAAGTTTTAAACCTCTAAAATTTGTTGATATAAATAAAGATTTAAACTCTTTTTTTAATGTATAAATATAAAAACCGACTATATTATTATTTACTATTATTGGTATCAATTCATTATTTTTATCCGCCTCTTTTATTCTTGATATTCTTACATAATACGGAAAATCTTTTTTATTGTCTTTTATAAAATCAATTAATTTATCATTCATAATATAACTCCTTTTTATTTAATTATATACTATAAAATATACTTTGTCAAGTGGCGGAAGTGGTCAACCATAGACCACTTTTCCTAGCCACTAAGGGCTAAGAATAATAGGAGGTAAAATTTATTATTAATATATAGGTGGAAATTCAACTAAAAGACAATTAGGTCGTGGTCTTTCTATCCAATCTAAAATCTCATCTCTTGTATTCTTATCTAATTTAAAAATACCATCCTCACCCATTTCAAAAATAGGAATAGGTGGATTATCTACCGATGAAGTAAGTTTTTCATAATTTTCCCAATCTTTTGCTTTTATTGATTTATATTGCTTTAGACTTTTTGTATATTTTTCTACTATTTCTTTATCTTTTGGACATTTTTTTACAGTTATCTTCATTTTATAATTAGACATTTTTGTCACTCCTTAACTTTTATTATAATTATATTATACACTAAAAACCGCATTATGTCAATAAGTAAAAGTGGTCAATCATAGACCACTTATATAGTTTTTAGTTAAGGATTGCCCAAAACTAAAAACTTATAGGAGGTTAGAAAAATTCAAATTTATATAATCACTATTTTATAGTGTTATTTTATAGGAGGTGCAAGTTTTTCTTTTGCTAGGAACCTTCGCCAAGTGATATTAGAAACTTGCAAAACTATCAACCACTCTGTTTGTAACTATATTATACACTATATTTACCATTATGTCAATATGCAAAAGTGGTCTATTGTAGACCACTAAAATCCCCTATAAAGGGGAATAGGAGGTTAAGGTTCTATTATATCATTAATATCATTTCTGCTCATTGTTGCGATTATTAGTTTTTTTACATCTTCAACAATACATAATTCACCATCGATAATGTCCATTCTAATACCCATAGGAGTACCATTTGCTTTTTTTAAAAAACGATACTCCTTCCAATTAGTCGCTTTTATTTTTGGTTGTTTTCTTAAAAAACTTCTAAAGTCTTCAATTAATTTTTTGTCCTCTTCGTTTTCTTTTGTTTTTTTATAATCTTTAAACATTTTTAATCACCTCACTTTTATTATATATATATTATACACTATATTATTATTATTGTCAATAGGTAAAAGTGGTCTTCCCTAGACCACTTAAAATACCCAAATGCCGCCATTTGGGTTATATAAACTATATTATAGTTTTTGTTTATAAATGTAAGTTTTATTTAAAATTAACTCACGAAAGGGGCAGAAAACTTACAAAACTACTTCTCTCGTGTCCATCTAAGTTGTAACTATATTATACACTAAAATCTTATTTTTGTCAACGGATAAAAGTGGTCTACTATAGACCACTAAAAAAAGAGGCGAACCTCTTTTGTTTATATATAAAACTCTTCAAAAATTCGCCTAAAATGTCTATTATCTTCTATATATTCATCAAAATTAATATCTTTACCTAATATAACGCTTTCATATATATATTCTAATACAATTTTTATTATTTTACTTTCTTGTTTTACTAATTGTTGCCTAAACAATGCTTTTATAGATATATATCCATTTTTTGAAAAAACTACATCTAAATCTAAATTTTGTTCTAATGTGTTTTTAATATCTCTATTAATTTTTTCAAATTGAGCTCGTAAATCGTCATTAAGTATAGGAACATCCTCGCCGTGGCTGTTATCAATAGTTTTTCTTAAAATTGACCTAACTATCGTTTGAGTATTTCCAAAACCTCCATTAATAGTAAATTCGGCAGAAATTTTTGCTATAAATAATGTTTGCAATTTCTTTTGGTCGGATAGGTTTATTGTATTGTTTTCTTTAAAAGCATTTTTAAAATTTCTAATAATTCTAGCGGTTGCCTCGTTTTCTAATAGGGTATCTACTGTTTTTTTTAAAAAACAATGATTAAATTCGTACATTTTTTTGTCTCCTTTTTTTAATTTTTATTGTAACTATATTATACACCATAAAATAATATATGTCAATGGGTAAAAGTGGTCTACGGTAGACCACTTAAAAAGGATATTTAAAATATCCTTTATTCAATTATTTCTATTTGATTATACTTTGCTTTTAATTCAATTAATTGCTTTTCTTTTGTTTTTAATGTATTTTTATACATAAAACTACGGTATACACTATTTATATTAACCTCTTTTTCTAAAAAATATATTTTTATTAATTCATTCACAGTATTAATTATATCGTAGGTGCTTTCTATTATTTTGTCATATACTATCATATCAACGCCACTGCTTAAATTAAAGCAATAATTTTTTTTCATAAAAAAAACATCCAATCTAATTTTATTTTTATTATGCTCTGTAGAAAATTCATAAACAACACAATCACCATTAAAATTAATAGGGAAATCATATGGGGTTTTAAATTCCATAAGAAAAACCAATAATTTTTTTAACATTTTTAACTTAATTTGCATAAGTCAACCTCCAACCTTTATTGTACATATATTATAACATAATAATATATTTATGTCAACCCTTAAAAGTAGTCTACCGTAGACCACTTAAAAAGGATATTTAAAATATCCTTAATTTTTTAGTTTGCTTTTGCTTACTTTAATTTAAGATAATCAAATAGCTCCTCAACTGTCAAATTATCACTTTCTTTAACTAGCTCTGTTATAATTCTATTTAATTCCTCTTTAGTATATATAAATGTATAATCATCATAGTATAAATGAGCTATTCTATCAAATATAATATATCTTATTGTTATTGACCTATCTTTACAGCCTAATATAAATTCATTCATTTTTTTTATTCTCCTATATTCCTATTACCTATATTATAACATAACTTGATATAATTGTCAATCCCTCAAAGTGGTCTACGGTAGACCACTTAAAAAGGATATTTAAAATATCCTTAGTTTTTTAGTTTGCTTTTGCTTACTTTAGATTATCTAGTATATAATCACTTAACTCCGTTCTATGACTTAACACTATATTAGCAAGAAATCTAATTTTTTCTACCTCTTCTCTCATAATATAATCATAAGATATTAAACCCATTATATAATGTAATGTTTTAGTTTCTGCCATTGTAGATATATCATATCTTATTTTTTTAACTAAATCTAAAGATAATTTATAAATGTTGTCTTTTATTTCTTTTTTAATTTCCATTTTTTTTACTCTCCTATATTCCTATTACCTATATTATAACATAACTTGATATAATTGTCAATCCCTCAAAGTGGTCTACCATAGACCACTTAAAAAGGTTTACTTTTTAGTAAACCCTATTTTTTTTAATTACTATTACAATATGTTTGCCAATCACTTATAGTAACGCCATATGTTTGCTCTTTAGTTTTACTATTAAAAATGTACCCATCACCACCAATAACACCATATTCAATATTATTAAATCTTAGCTTTAAACCAAATTGAGCCATTTTATTATAGAAAGATTTCATAGCACTTGCTTTATTTTCGTGTTTTTCTTCCTTAACTCTTTTAATAATTTGTTTTTGCAATCTTTTTACTACTTTTTCATTTCCGATTATTTGTATCATTTTGATACCTCCTATATTTATTAACTATATTATACCAAAAATAGATAAAAATGTCAACCTATTTAATACAAGTTTACCTTCAAAAGTGGTCTACCATAGACCACTTAAAAAGGGGATTATTTTTTATCCCCTAATACTTTAATAATCATTAAAATAATCGTTTGTGTGACTTGCTTCATAAGCATCTTCGAAATAGCGGTCACTTGCAAAATACTCCTCTTCCTCTACTTCCACCTTAGGAATATAAGCCCTCTTGGGTTTGCTTGCCTTAGGGGTATTTTTCTGCTCGGGTATTATACCAGCATCTAGCATACTTTTTGAAAAAACAACTAACTTTTTTGGGTCAAGTCCCGCACCTTTTACTCTGTCCATTTTTGAACCTCCTATATTTATTAACTATATTATACCAAAAATAGATAAAAATGTCAACCTATTTAATACAAGTTTACCTTCAAAAGTGGTCTACCATAGACCACTTCCTTTGCTTTCTTGCCTACATAAAAAAACCTACAAGTACACTTGTAGGAAAAAAATAGTGAACCGCTCGCTCGTAAGCTTTGGTAACTGCTAGTTTTTCTATACCTATATTATACTACATAACAAGAGTTATGTCAATAGCAAAAGTGGTCTACCCTAGACCACTTCCGCCACCCATACAAGTATAATTGTTTAGATATCCAACTACCCATACAAGTATAATTGTTTAGATATCCAACTACCCATACAAGTATAATTGTTTAGATATCCAA
>SKJH01000034.1 GCA_007116005.1 Bacilli bacterium
GAACAACCAGCAATATCAGTTGAAGAACCAAAACCAGAGATTAATGATTTTGAACAACCAGCAATATCAGTTGAAGAACCAAAACCAGAGATTAATGATTTTGAACAACCAGCAATATCAGCTGAAGAACCAAAACCAGAGATTAATGATTTTGAACAACCAGCAATGCCAGTTGAAGAACCAAAACCAGAGATTAATGATTTTGAACAATCAGCAATATCAGCTGAAGAACCAAAACCAGAGATTAATGATTTTGAACAACCAGCAATATCAGCTGAAGAACCAAAAGCAGAGGTTAATGATTTTGAACAACCAGCAATATCAGTTGAAGAACCAAAAGCAGAGGTTAATGATTTTGAACAACCAGCAATGCCAGTTGAAGAACCAAAAGCAGAGGTTAATGATTTTGAACAACCAGCAATGCCAGTTGAAGAACCAAAAGCAGAGATTAATGATTTTGAACAACCAGCAATGCCAGTTGAAGAACCAAAAGCAGAGGTTAATGAAACTTCTGTTGTAGAGCCTATTCAAGAAATAAAAAAAGATAATGAACAATCAACTAACGAACCAGAAGTTATAGATTTTATAGATTTATAAAATTGAAATTATAAAAAATGGCTATAAATTTATAACCTAAGTATTTAATAAAAAAAAACTTTATGTTATAATTAAAAAGAGCCAAAAAAAGTTCTCGTTAGAGAACTTTTTTTGTTAGTGAAAATGGAGGTTTAGTATGACAAAATATGTATTTGTAGTAGGAGGCGTAATGTCTTCGGTTGGTAAAGGTATAGCTGCGGCGTCGTGTGCAAAAATTTTAGAATCTAGAGGGTATAATTTAACGTGTGTTAAGATTGATCCTTATATTAATGTCGATGCTGGTACAATGAATCCAACTGAACATGGTGAAGTTTTTGTCACTGATGATGGTGATGAAACAGATCAAGATATTGGGAATTATGAAAGATTCTTAAATAAAAACATTTTATCTAGTAATTATATGACAACAGGTAGAGTTTACAGTACTGTTATTAATAATGAAAGAAATTTAAAATATAAGGGTAAATGTGTAGAGGTAGTGCCACATATACCGGTTGAAGTTATAAGAAGAATTAAGGAGGCGGGTAATAAAGCTGATGCTGATATTGTTATAATAGAAATTGGTGGAACAATTGGTGAATATCAAAATCTATTATTTTTAGAAGCTGCTAGAATGTTGAAATTGGAAAACCCAAAAGATGTTGCTTTTATTATGGTTTCTTATTTACCTATACCTAAAATGGTTGGTGAAATGAAAACCAAACCAACACAATCTGCAGTAAGAACTTTAAATACTTCTGGAATACAGCCGGATATATTATTATGTAGAGCTGAAACTTCTATTGATGAAAAAAGAAAAGAAAAATTATCTACTTTCTGCAATGTTCCAAAAGATAGAATTATAGCGGCGCCTGATGTTGCTTCTATTTATGATGTTGCTCTTAACTTTGAAAAAGAGGGTCTGGATGAAAGAATAATTGAAATATTACAATTAGAGAAAAGAGAAGGAAATGATCAATTAAAAGTATGGAAAAAGCTTTCTGATAAGACCAAAAAATTAAAAGAAGAAGTAAAGATAGGGATTGTTGGTAAATATTTCAAAACAGGTGATTATGTTTTGGCCGATTCTTATATTTCTGTTATTGAAGCTATCAAGCATGCCTCGTGGTTTTATAATAAAAAGCCCGTAATAAGTTGGTTATCTTCTGATGAATATGAGAAAAATCCAGAAAAAATAGAAGAACTTTCATTATATGACGGTATTATTGTTCCTGGAGGTTTTGGCAATAGAGGAATCGAAGGTAAAATTAAAGCAATAAATTATATAAGAGAAAACAATATCCCGTTTTTAGGGATATGTTATGGTATGCAGTTA
This sequence comes from Bacilli bacterium, assembly GCA_007116005.1. GTDB lineage: Bacteria > Bacillota_I > Bacilli_A > RF39 > UBA660 > SKJH01. The sequence goes on from SKJH01000034.1 coordinate 1,913, forward strand.
GCAACTATAGAGTATGCAAGGAATGTTGCTGGAATTAAGGATGCAACATCAGAAGAAATAGATAAAAAAGGTGATAATCTTATTATTCATACAATGGCAGATCAAATAGAAAAAATAAATAAATATAATTATGGTGGAACTATGAGGCTTGGTGCGTATGCTTGTGTTTTGAGTAATAAATCCAAAGTTCAAAAAATATATAAAGATGGTGAAATATCTGAAAGACATAGACATAGATATGAATTTAATAATAAATATAGAAAGGTATTGGAAGATAGTGGTTTAATTATATCAGGAACTTCGCCGGATAATAAATTAGTGGAAATTATAGAAATACCTAATCATCCGCATTTTATAGGGTGTCAGTTCCATCCAGAATTTAAAAGTAGACCTGTAAAACCCCATCCATTATTTAAATCTTTTATAAAGGCAAGTATAGATACAAAAAGATAAAAAAATTATCATTTGTATCTTTTTTATGGTATAATTTATATTGTAAAACGGAGGGTAATATATGAAAAAATTATTCTTAATTATAACATCAATGCTTTTATTGTCAGGCTGTGAAGTTAGTTATAGACTTAGTATTGATGAAAATATGATAATAGAAGAAGAAATTTTGATTCAAGAGGAAAATTCAACAATCCGTAAATTTACGTTAAATATAGATACGTTTTTAAATGATCAGATAAATTTTCATTCCGATAATGATAGATATAAGTATTATAATATTGATAAGTATAGGAATAATTTTGAATCAGGAGTTGTTGCTAATGCTACATACATAGATTTTAATCAATATAAAAAATTAAATACTATATACAAACATTTTTTTACAGATATGTCTTTTGATGTAGAAGAAAATATAGTTATGTTAAATTTTGCATCAAGAGAGATAAATAATTTATTAACTGAAACTGATCTTGAATCAGCAGTATTTGGTTCTGCATCTATATCAATTGATGTGCCTTTTAAAGTATTGGTGAATAATGCTGATCATGTTGATTTAGAAACTAATACTTATACATGGGAATATGATAAAGAGAATCAAGAAAAAGATATAATTTTACATTTTGATTTATCACAAAGAAACCGCCATATAAATATACCATCTTGGGTATATTTGTTAGGAGTGTTTGTTATAATTATAGCTATAGTTTCTTTGTATGTATATAAAAGATATAAAATGTACAGTGTCTAATAGGAGGTTTTATATGACAACTGATTTAATTTTAAATACTATAAAAAAAATAATAGATATTGCGTTTGTTTGGTTATTATTTTATTTTATTTTAAAGAATATTAGAAATAATGTTAAGATGACTTTATTATTTAAAGGAATTATATTTGTGTTAATAATTAGGGTAATAAGTAATGTGTTTGGACTAGTTACTATTGGTTTGATGCTTGAATTTGTAATAATGTGGGGACCACTTGCATTAATTATTATTTTCCAACCTGAAATAAGGACTGCTTTGGAGCAAATTGGTAGAACTCAGTTACTTGGAAGACATAAAACTTTGACTGTGGGTGAAAGGGAACAAGTGGTTTCTGAGATTGTTAATTCAATTGAATATTTAAAAAAATCTAAAATTGGTGCGCTAATAGTTATAGAACGTGATGTTAGCTTAAGAGAATATATAAAAAAATCAAAAAAAATGTATGCAAATATATCAAGTGAATTATTAGTGTCTGTATTTTTTCCTAACAATCCTCTGCATGATGGAGGTGTAATTATACAAGGCGATAAGATAACAAGTGCAGGTGCAGTTTTTCCTACTAGTATAGATATGAAAATAGGGAAAAGGTTAGGTACTAGACATAGAGCTGCATTAGGAATAAGTGAAGAGACAGATTGTGTTGCAATAATAGTTTCAGAAGAGACTGGTCGTGTTTCTGTTGCTATTGGTGGTGAGTTAAGTTATAACTTAACTGTTGATGATATGAAAAATATATTGATAGAGGAACTGCAACCTAAAAAAGAATTATTTCCTGAAATAGAGTTAGAAGATGAAAAAACGGAGGGGGATAAAAATGAGTAAGATATTTCTGTTTTTTAAAACCTTCTTAAAATTTTTAGATAGAAAAATTATATTGCCTATTACTAAGTTTTTTGTTTGGTTGTTAGATAGATCTAATAAAAACAGTAAAAGTTTGGAAAAAGTATTATCAAGAAAGAGTAGTCTTGTATTAATTTCTCTTTTTGTGGCACTAGGATTGTTTTTCTATGTAGATGCTAAATCTATAATATTATTAGAAACATCTGCAGAAGTGATATATAATCAAAAGGTAAATGCTATATATAATGAAGAAGCATATGTTATTGAAGGTCTTCCTGATATGGTAGATATTACTTTAATTGGTAGAAAGTCTGATTTATATTTAGCAAAACAATTACCAAATCATGAAGTGTCTATTGATTTAACTGGGCTTAGGCCTGGAACACATAGGGTAAGTTTAAGGTATAGAGGTGCTATTGAAACAATAAATTATAAATTAGATCCATCTATTGCATCTGTAACTATATATCCTAAGGTTTCAGAAGTTAGAACTGTAAATGTTGATCTTTTAAACAAAGATAGATTAGATCCAAAATTAAATATAAGTAGAGTTGAAGTTAATAGACAGGAAGTTATTATAAAAGGTGCGGAACATACTCTTGAAAGAGTTGCAACTGTAAAAGCGTTGTTAGATGTAGATAATTTAGTGAATCCTGCTGTTGGTGTTACTGAATTAGATGATATACAGTTAATTGCGTATGATAATACAGGAAATATTGTTGATGTTGAAATAGTCCCTTCTAGAATAAACGCTAAAATAACAATAACATCTCCTAGTAAAGTTGTGCCGGTTAAGGTAATCCCAGTTGGTGAACCTGCATTTGGTAAAGCTATAAGTTCAATTACTAGTGAAGTTGATGTTGTCACTATATATGGTGATGCGGATGCATTAGAAGAAATAAGGTATATACCTATAGAGGTAGATGTATCAAATTTATCTGATCAAAAAACGTTTAATGAGACTATTAGAAAACCTTCAGGTGTTCGTCATGTAAGTTCTAATAGTACTGTGATAAGAGTAATTGTAGAAAATGAAATTACAAAAGAAATAAAAGATATACAAATAGAATATAGAGGTTTATCTGATAATTATGTTGTCAATGCTCTTAGTGCACAAGATATGTCGGTAACAGTAATTGTAAGAGGAGTTGAAACTGTATTAGATGAAATAGACCCGTCAACAATTAAAGCATATGTAGATTTGAAAGGTTACGGTTTAGGACAACATGAGGTTGATGTAATAGTAGAAGGTACTGACTTAAGGGTAAATTATGTTCCTAAAGTTAGAAGGGTCGGGGTTATAATAAATAGAAAGAGTTAAAAAATCAACTCTTTTTGTTTTAAAAAAAACAAAATGACAACTTGTCATGTAAGGAGTGAAGGAGATAATTATGAGTATAGAGTTAAAAAATGTATATAAAATTTATCAATCAGGTGATATAAGAACAGAAGCATTAAAAAATGTTGACTTAAGTATAAAAAACGGTGAATTTTTGGTTGTTTTAGGTCCTAGTGGTAGTGGTAAAAGTACATTGTTAAATGTTATTAGTGGTTTGGATAATGTGACTTCAGGTACTGTTAAATATAATGAAGATATAATAAGTGATTATAATGTTGATCAATTAACAAAATTCAGGAGAGAAAATTTAGGGTTTATTTTTCAACAATATAATTTATTACAGAACTTAAATGTAGAAGATAATGTTAAAATGGGTGCAGATATTAGTGAAAATCCATTAGATGTAGATGAAATACTTGATAAAGTTGGATTAAAAAAAATGAAATATAAATATACATATCAATTATCAGGGGGGGAACAACAGCGTGTATCTATTGCAAGAAGTATAGTGAAAAATCCTAATATAATGTTTTGTGATGAACCTACAGGTTCCCTAGATGAAAAAACAGGCAAACAAATACTAGAAATACTAGAAAAATTAAACAAAGAATATAAAACAACAACGGTTGTTATTACACATAATCCTAATATTGCTAATATGGGAGATAGAATAATAAAAATGAATTCAGGAGAAATTGAAAAAATCATTATTAATAAAAATAAAGTCCCAGCAAAAGAAATCAAATGGAGCTAGGTGGTAAAATGTTAAATAAAAATGTAATTAATACTTTTAGAAAAAAGTGGTTTTTAATTTTATTAATTGGAGTAGTAATTTTTTAAGTTCTTTTTTGTATACTATTATGTCATATTCAGTAGATAGTGTAAAAGAACCAACAGAAAAGTTTTTGAAATTTCATAAACAAGAAATTTTTTCTTTTGAGATGTTTAATTATTTCACTGAAAAAGAATTAGAATATATTTATGATAAATCTTTAGAAAATATATATTTCTTGAATGATTTAAAAAGAGAAAATCAAGATTTATTTTATAAAATAATTAATGATAGAAAACAAAAGTTTGAAAATAAATATAATGATTATATTTTAGAGTTAAGAGAAACAAAGGATATAACTTATGCACTAAATAACGAAAATCATTCTGCTAAAATTATAAAAGATTCACAGATAATGAACTTGTCATTTATAGAAGAAGGAAGAAAACCAGAGAGAGAAAACGAAATAGCTATAACACAAATATATGGCAATAAAAATAATTTATCTATAAATGATTATATTACAATAAAAGATAAAGAGTACAAAATAGTAGGTTTTGTTTTATTTCCTGATTATACTTTGTTAATGTTTGGAGATGTGTTTGCTTCTGATAATTCTAGACAAACTGTTTTACTATTATCTAATAAAGAATATGAAAATGTACTAGGTAGGGAAACGTTTTATTTTGCGGGAGTATCAAAGACTGAATATGATGAAAAAAAATTTAAAGATAATGTTGTTAATACGTTTAGAGATTATAATGAATTAAGTTTTATATCTAGTATAGTTAGTACGAGCAATCAATTAAGAAGTGGCGCTATATATGATGAATTAGAAGGTAGTAAAGCTATGACGTTAATGATAAGTGTTGTAATTGTTTCTATATCTATAGTAATCGTTTCAATTTTAATTCATAAAATAGTAAAAGAACAAAGGGGTCAAATTGGAGTCTTAAAAGCATTAGGTTATACAAAAAAAGAAATAGGCATTCCATATATAGTGGCAATATTTATAATCGTGTTACCATTTTTATTAATTGGTTATTACTTAGGATATACATACTCTGACATAATGAAAAATCTTTACTTAGAAGTATATTTGTTACCATCTGTATCATTGGGACATCAGTTTAATATATTATTTGTATCAATATTTGTACCACTTACTATATTTGTATTTTTATCTTATTTTATAACAATAAAAACATTATCTAGACGCCCTTTAGAGTTGTTGAGGCCAGAAGAAAGTAAAAAAATTAGTAAGTTGGTAATGTTTTCACAGAAGATATTAAAAAACAGAAAAGCTCAAACTAGGTTTAAATATACATTTATAATTAAGAATATAACAAAATTTTATGTTTTTATGTTCACGATTATATTTTGTGGAATACTAATATTAATGTCTTTTAGTATGAATAATGTATTAGATAAAATTGCTTTTGACTATTATGATAGAGTTGAGTATGAATATAAAGGTTTTGTTGATATTGGTAAAATAGATGAAATCACAAATGCGTTAAGTGATGATGATGAAAAGTTTTTGATTATTTCAGACGGGATTTATCAAAATGATAAAATTACATTGTTTGGTATAGAAAGGGATAGTAAACTTCATAAACTGTATAACTCTAGAGGTAGAAATATAACTAATAAATTAAATGAAGGTGTAATAGTTTCAAAAAGTTTTATAATGAAATATGGAAACAAAATAGGCGACGTTATAAGTGTGGATATCCTAGGAAATATGCATGATTTAAAAATTGTTGAAATAACAGAAGAATATTTAGAATTCAAAATATATATATATAGATCTTACTTAAGTGTGAAATCAACTGATAGTGATGATGTGTCACTTTATAACGGTGTGTTCTCTAAAGTATCTCTTGATGAAAAATTATATACTTATATTATGAATAAATATGATGTTGTAGATAGAGTTGAAAACATTAATGAATTTATAAAATGTTCTGTATTAATAATGACTTTATCAGCTGTTATAATTGGTTCAATTGTAATGCTTGTGTTAACAGTTTTAATAGTAACAGACAATTATTATAATATATCGTTGCTTAAAGTTATGGGATATAATAAAAAAGAAGTGAACAGAATGATACTAAATAGTTATTTAATCTATACAATAATTGGATATTTATTAAGCATTCCTTTGGTTTATTTAATCTTAAAGGGGATAGTATATTATTTGTTGCATGAATTTAACATGGTGTTTCCTATGTCGTTAGAAACTGTTCATATAATATATGGTTTTGTTGTTACTATACTTATTTTCTATATAGGAATAATTATGGCAAAAAGAAATATAAATAAAATATCATTGCAGGAAGTCTTAAAAGCATATAGGGAATAGTAATAAAAACATATAATTGTTGACATTTCCTTTGTTTTTTAGTAGAATTTATATTGGTACATTTTTCACATATCCCACATAAGCGAGTTCTGGGAAAATTTGCTTATATGATATGAAGGGAGAAAATTAATTATGACAACATTTATGCAAAAAAAAGAAGATGTTTCACGTAAGTGGTATATTATAGATGCAGAAAATATACCTTTAGGTAGAGTTGCAACAAAAGCTGCACATATATTACGTGGAAAAAACAAAGTTACTTTTACACCACATGTTGATGGTGGGGATTTTGTAATTATTAAAAACGTTTCAAAAGTAGTTTTAACTGGAAAAAAACTTGAAGATAAGAAGTATTATAATCATAGTGGCTACCCAGGTGGTTTAAGAGTTAGAAGTGCTAAGGATATGATTGAAAGATATCCTGTAGAAATGATGGAAAGAGCTGTTAAAGGTATGTTACCTAAAGGAAGACTTGGGAGACAAATGTATAAAAAATTATTTGTTTATGCTGGAGACGAACACAAACACGAAGCTCAAAAACCAGTAGAAATGAAAGTGAATTAAGGAGAGATATAATGGCAGAAGAGAAAGTATATTTAGGTACAGGACGTCGTAAAGCATCTGTAGCAAGAGTAAGAATGACACCTGGTAAAGGTAAAATAACTATAAATAATAGAGATGTAAATGAGTATTTACCTTTTGAGACTTTAGTTATGGATTTATGTCAACCATTAGTTGCTACTGATACAAGAGATAAATTTGATATTGAAGCAAATGTTTCAGGAGGTGGGTTCTCAGGTCAAACTGGTGCAATCCGTCTTGGAATAACAAGAGCTTTATTAGAATACGATATTAATACTGATCCAAACAGTGAAACTTCATTTAGAAAAATATTAAAAGCAGCAGGATTTATAACTCGTGATTCTAGGAAAAAAGAACGTAAAAAATATGGTCTTAGAAAAGCTCGTAAAGCGCCACAATTTTCGAAACGTTAAGATAAAACACTTCATAATGAAGTGTTTTTTTTAGCATGCTGTATCAACTTACTCATATAATTAATTAGGTGATATAATGAAAAAGTATAAAAAAATAGTGTTATTCATATTTATTATATCTTTATTTGTGTTTCAAAAAGTTGATGGTTATGTGAACGATTTACCTTTGTTAGGAAAGTTTATATATATAGATCCTGGGCATGGTGGTGCTGATCCTGGTGCCATATATAAAGATATTTATGAAAAGAATATAACGCTTGATATAGCGAAGAAATTACAATTTATTTTAGAACAAAAAGGTGCTATTGTATATTTAACAAGAGAAGCTGATTATGATATATCAGCACCTAGAGTGTTGTTAAGAAAAAGGAGCGATTTAACTAAAAGAACAAATTTAATAAATAGTTCTAATTGTGATATATATTTATCAATCCATTTAAACGCTTCTATTCATACATCTTGGAAGGGAGCGCAAGTCTTTTATAATAATGTAAATGATGAAAATAAAGTTTTAGCAGAGTATATTCAACAGGCTTTTAAAGAAGATTTAAATAGCAGAAGAAGTATAAAGGAAATAAATGATTTATATATGTATAAAAATGTTAAAGTGCCGGGATTGTTATTAGAAGTTGGTTTCATTAGTAACCCTAATGAAAGATATTTATTACTTAAAGATTATTATCAACAAAGAATAGCGTTATCTATAACAAAAGGTGTAATTAATTATTTCAAACAAAATAGCAACCCTTTATAGTTGCTATTAAAATTCAAAATATTTAGATTTAAGTTTAGTCGTACACTCTTTTCCTGCGGTATAAGATAGATTTGGAAAAATTGTTTTTAAATCTGATATACTTCTTTTTTTATATATAACAGAGTTTACACTATTTATTATTTTAATAGCGTCTTTTAAAGCTATTGAGTAAAGTTCAATAAAAGAATAATTATATATTTCGTTTTCATCTTTAGGATGATTCCATTTTTTCTTTTCTAAATTCAAATAATGAATTTTTCTTTTGTGATGCACACAGTAAGAAAGAGGTTCTTTTTTCAAAAAGCGTTTTAAAGAAATAAAATCAATGTATTTATAAAAAACTTTTTTTGTTCCCAGTGGATCATATCTAAATAATCTTGTAAATGTTTTCATATGTTTTATACTTTTGTAATAAATTGCCCCTATATTGTCTTTTTCAAAAGTAGTGTTAAAAACATAATCAATAGTGTTAATTACGTCATTACTAAACTCATCCACATTATAAAAAAAATTATGTAATTTGAATTTTTTAGGTATTGATTTTTCATTGTTATAAATCATATAACAATCAATATATGTTTCCATATCTAAGTGTAACCCATTATATTTATAAGTTTCTTTTTTATTTTTATGAAATATACCTGTTTTATAAAAAATAAAAGGATGTATAGTTTTATCTAAAGAATAATGCATAATAAAGCCATATAAAAAGGACATAACTTCCTTGTTATTATGTAATTTGTTATCCGTTATATATTTAATTAAATTGATAAAAAAATCTTGTGTTTTATTTTTTTGTACATATTTCCCAAACTCTCTAATTTCTTTTCCTTTTTTTAAATTAGTAATATTGTAAAAAAACAAAACATCTGGACCTTGAGCAAAAGTCTTTAACATTTTAAAGTTTATTTTTTTTTGTATATTTTTATCCAATCTGTCATATACATCTTTAGCAAAGTATGTATGAGTAACTGAACAAGGCATAGACTCACATCCTTATATATTGTATGAAACAACATATATCATAGAACATTTTTATTCAAAAATCAATGTTTTTATGCTATAATTTATGATAGGTGATTCTATGGGCGTTAAAAAAGAATTTAAAACTCTGGACCAACAAATACAAATACTTAAGAGTAAAGGGTTGGTTATAAAGGATGAAAAAAAAGTAAAAGAAACATTGTTAAGAGAAAATTATTTTTTCATAAATGGGTACAGATTTATCTTTTATAAATCACCAAAGGAAAGAATATTTATACGAGGAACAACATTTGATGAGTTGTATGCATTATTTATATTTGATAGAAATATTAGAAGTATAATGTTTAAAAATTTATTAATAGTTGAGAATAATGTGAAATCAATTTTTAGTTATAAGTTATCAAAACAGTATGGTGTTAAAGAAAAAGAATATTTAAAACCTACTAATTTTACAAAAGATATATCGCGTTCTAGGCAAGTTGCAGATGTTTTAAATAAAATGAAAAGACAAATTAGAGTGAATGGTAAGCAACATAGTGCCACTTTGCATTATGTTACAAATTATGGGTATATACCAATGTGGATATTAGTTAAAGTATTATCTTTTGGAATAATTAGTGAATTGTTTACTATATTAAAAAGTGATGATCAAATTGAAATAGCGGAGCATTATAATATTGATGTTGAGAATCTAGAAATATTTTTATCTGTTATGGCAAACTATAGAAACCTTTGTGCTCATGAAGATATATTGTTTGACCACCAGACCCAAAAGACTATATTAGATAATAAATATCATAGGTTGTTAAATATCCAAACAATGGATAATGAATATATTTACGGTAAAAACGATTTGTTTTCTATGGTAATAATATTAAAACATATGCTAACAAATAAAGAATTTAGGTTGTTAATATATGAAATAGGATATGAAATAGATATACTTGATGGAAAAATTCATTCTGTTCCTCTTGAAAAAATACTAGACAGAATTGGATTTCCTAGTAATTGGAGAAACATTGTTGATTTAAAATAGGAGTGATAAAATGAAACAAAAAATAGTATTTACAGTGAGTGTTATTTTGTCGTTTTTTATCGGTTGTGCAGGAATGTATTTACTAATTAGCAATAGGCCTTTAACTACTGAAACAGTAGAAATAGTATTAAAAGAATATAAAGTAGAAGAAACGGTTATAACTGAAGCTATAGATAGGGTTTATGATGCTGTTGTAGTTGTAGAGTCATACAGAAACAATAGGAAAATTGGTACTGGTACTGGATTTATATATAAAAAAGATGATATAAATGGTTATATAATAACTAATGCACATGTTATAGGAGAGGCTGAAACAGTAGAAATTATTTTTTCTAATAATAAAACTGAAACAGCAACGTTACTTGGAAGTGATATATATGCTGATATAGCAGTTTTGTCTATTCCTGTGAGAGAAGATTTAACAACAATTACTATAGGAAATAGCGAAAAGACACTTTTGGGTAGTACTGTATTTACAGTAGGCGCTCCTATGGGTAGTGATTATAGTGGTACTGTAACAAGGGGAATATTATCCGGAAAGGATAGGATAGTTACAGTTAAATTAGCAGCACACGGAAATATAGACTGGATGATGAGGGTCTTACAAACAGATGCAGCAATTAATCCAGGTAATAGTGGTGGACCTTTACTTAATTTAGCGGGTGAGGTTATTGGAATAAATTCACTGAAACTTGTTGAAAGACAAGTAGAAGGAATGGGGTTTGCGATACCAATAGAAGAAGCAATGAAATATGTTGAACAATTAGAAAAAGGAGAAACTATATCTAGACCTATGTTAGGTGTTAAACTTGTTGATTTAAACGAATCATATACATTGTTTATAAATGGTATAATTGTAGATGAAGAAGTTGAAAGTGGTGTTGTAGTGGTATCTGTTTTAGATGATACACCTGCTATGGATGCAGGATTACAAAAAGGAGATGTAATACTACAAATAGGGAATAAAAAGGTTGGAAATAGAGCCGAACTTAGATATCAACTTTTTCAACATAATGTTGGTGATGAGATTGAAATAGCTGTATATCGTGATAAAAGAGTAAGAAAATTTGAGATAGTTTTAGCGGATAGTGATATTTAAACTATCTTTTTTTATGTCAAAAATCTATTATTTGAATATTATATAATTGAAGGAGTGATACTATGATAGTAGTAGATGCAGGACACGGTGGTACAGATCCAGGAGCAGTAGCTGGTGATATTGTGGAAAAAGAGTATGCTTTAAAAATGTCTAATTATATGGTTGATAGATTTAAAACATTAGGAGCAAGTGTTAAGGCAACAAGAACTACTGATGAAACATTAACTCCTACTGTAAGAGTACAAAGAATACTAAATGCATTTGGAAATAGACCGGAAGTGGTTGTTTTATCTAACCATTTAAATGCTGGTGGAGGAAAAGGAGCCGAAGTGATATACGCTTTACGTAATACTTCTACATTATCAAGACTTATATTAGAAGAAATTGCAAAAGAGGGACAAAATATAAGAAGTTGGTATCAAAGAAGATTACCATCTAACCCTTCTAGAGACTATTATTTTATACACAGAGATACAGGGTTAACAGAACCAGTATTAATAGAACCAGCTTTTATTGATAATGCAGAAGATGCAGCATTAATAAAGAGTAAATGGCAAGAATTATCAGAAGCTGTTGTAAGAGCTGTATGCATATATAAAAAGATTCCGTATCAACCACCTAGTGGTCAAAATATTTATGTAGTTAAATCAGGAGATAGTTTATATAGTGTTGCAAAAAGATTTGGTGTATCTGTAGATGATCTTAAAGCTGAAAATAATTTAACAAGTAATTTAATAAATGTAGGTCAATACTTAAAGATTCCTACAGTTGCACCAACCCCACCGTCAACAGGAACTGAGATATATACAGTAAAAAGTGGAGATAGTTTATGGAGTATAGCCCAAAGATTTAATACAACAGTAACAGAGTTAAGGCGCATAAATAATCTAACAACAGATTTGTTAAGTATAGGTCAAGTGTTACAGATACCATCAACGTCAACAGGAACTGAGA
>SKJH01000111.1 GCA_007116005.1 Bacilli bacterium
ATTATTATTTATTACAGTTGTTAATATTAAAAACAAAGTCACTGTACCAAGTATTAAAAAAAGAGTATTTATACTGTTTAATAATGAACTTGTAATTAATTGTCCTATATCTTTTTTTCTACTTTGACTTTTTAAATACATTTTGTTTATAGCTCTTTTTATAGATACTCTGTTTGTATCTTTTTTAGAAACATAATAATTTCTAAAAATAAACCCTACAAATAAATTACCAATATAATGACATATTAATATATATATCCCGATTTCCTCATTATTAAGAAATAATATAGATAAAGTCCCTAAAATAAAAAGAGGGTTAGAAAAATGAGTGAAAGTTAATAATTTTGATGCCTCTTCTTCATTAATTGAACCATTTAAATAAAGTTCTTTTGTGTATTTAGCACTACTTGGAAATCCACTTAATATACTCAATATTAATACAAAAGATCCTATTCCATTAATTTTAAATAATTTATACATTATAGGTTTTAAGATTTCTCCTAAAAAATCTGGAAATCCTAAATTTATAAGAAGATCACCTATAACAAAAAAAGGGAAAAGTGCAGGAAAAATGTTATTTTCCCATATTGAGAAAGAAAATTTTACAGTTTTTATTATACTTTCACTTTCTAATAATATTTCTATTCCAATAACTAAAATTATGAAAACCGTTAAAAAATTAATTATATTTTTTTTCATAATTTCACCCTTTTTTTGTTATAATTATAATATATATAATGGAGATTGATATGGCTAATAGATTATATTCTAAAACATTACAATATATAAAAGAAAATTATTTATCTATAATAGTATTAATTATATTTACTATAATTTCTTTTTTTCCTGTGCCTTATTATATACACAGCACAGGAGGTTTAATTAATATATCTGATAGAGTAATTGTAGAAAATGAACATGAAAGTAGTGGTACTTTTAATTTTGCGTATGTAACAGAAATGAATGGTACCATAATGACATATTTACTTTCATTTTTAATTAGAGATTGGGATTTAGTAAGAAAAAGTGAAATTGAAAATATATATGATAGTGAAGAAGAAATTAAATTTAGAAACACTTTGTTTTTAAAAGAAGCTAATCAAAATGCTGTTTTTGTTGCATATAATAAAGCAGATAAATATTTAAATATTAAAAATACATATAATTATGTTGTATATATAAATAAAATTGCAAATACTAATTTAAAAATAACAGATCAAATATTAAGTATAAATGGTATAGATATAATAGATGCAAAAGATTATGTTGATATAGTTAATAATAGTGAAATTAAAGATATTTTAAATATAAAAGTAAAAACACAAAATGGTAAAATAGAAGATAAGTACATTGAAGTTAAAGAATATAATAATAATAAAGTAACAGGAATATACTTTATAACAAAGTATGATTATAATACATTCCCAAATATAGATTTTAATTTTAGTAAAACAGAATCTGGTCCAAGTGGTGGATTTATGATGACTTTAGCGATATATAATAAACTAATAGAAGAAGATATTACAAAAGGAAAAAATATAGTTGGTACAGGAACTATAGACAAAGATGGAAATATAGGAGAGGTAGGTGGAATTAAATATAAATTAAAAGGTGCCGTAAGAAAAAACGCAGACATTTTCTTTGTACCAGAAAAAAATTATGAAGAGGCATATTTTGAAAAGGAAAAAAACAAATATGATATACAAATAATTTATGTAAGTACTTTTAGTGATGCTTTAAATTATTTAAAAAAAATATAGGGAGTTGGTAGCATAGAAGTTTTATTTTTATCAGATGTTGGTTTTTTACCGCATACATTATATGAAGCACATGAAAATGATGGAGTGTATAAAATAAAAGAAGCAAGAATTGTAATGAAAGAAAGTTTTAAAGAGAAAATTCAACAAGGAGTTAAATTTTGTTATATTGCAGATCAAGCCTTAAAACAAAGATATAAACATAATATTGTTAATCTAGAATGTAAAGAAGTAGAATTAGAAGTAGAAAATTATGTTAAGAAAAAAAGAAAATCATAATTTTCTTTTTTTATGTATAAACTATATTATTAATTCATATTAATTAGTGAATGGGAAAGGTGATAATTATGAAACAAATTGTTCCGTTTAACAAGAAAATAGAATTTAATACAAGAATTCATGAAATAACTTCTATATCTTTAGAGCATTCTTTAAAAACGGAAGATAAATTTATTGTTAATGGTGAATTCATGTTAAGTGGTGAATACAGGATAAATAATATAAGTGTAAACAAAGAGAAGTTTAATTATAATGTTCCATTTAATATTGAACTTGATAATAAATATAATACTGATAATATTATTATAGATATTGATGATTTTTATTATAACGTTGTACAAAACCAATATTTAGAAATTAATATTGATGTATTAATAGATGGACTTTTATTAAAAGAAGAGGAGAATATTATGAAAGATGAAATAATAAGTGAAGATATATTTGAAGAGGAATATGAACCTGCACGTGAAAATGTAGGTATAAATCACCCAGTTGAAAAACAAGAAAAAATTTCCGTAGTTGAAAGTGAAGAAAGAGATGAAGAGGTGATGGATTTATTTAAGGAAGTAGATGGAAAAGGTGTTCCACTTGAAATTAAAGAAGAACCAATTAAACAATTAAAACCAATATTTGATTCATTTGATGAAAAAACAGAAACATTTGTTACATATCATGTACATATAGTAAGAGAAGAAGATAATGTTGAGTCTATTTGTATTAAATATAATATTACAAAAGAAGAGTTATCTAATTATAATAAAATAGAAGAAATAAAATTAGGTGATAAAATTATTGTTCCTGCTTATAATGAAGAAAAAAATAAATAATTTTTTTGAAGATCCTACCCCTAATGTGTATCGTTGTACCATAAAAAACAAAGTTAATATAATAGATACTGATAGGGGTTGTTTTGTTTTTAAGGAGAAAAAAGGGAATAATATAGACAATATATATAATTATTTAAAATCAAGAAGTTTTGATTATTATCCAAAATTATTAAAAACAAACGATACATACAACATATATGAGTATATAGAAAATATAGATACACCAAATGAACAAAAAGCTTTGGATATGATATATATTTTAAGCATGCTACATAATAAAACCACATTTTATAAAGAAGTTGATAGTGATGAGTATAAAATAATTTATGAAAATTTATTATATGAAATAGAAAGTATAAACAATTATTATAATAATGTAATAGAGGATATAGAAAAAACTATATATATGAGTCCATCACAATATTTAATCGCAAGAAATATATCACAGATATATTTATCTTTATATTATTCAAGAACAGAATTAGATAAATGGTATGAGCAGATAAAAGAAAAAAATAAAAAAAGAGTTGTAACTCTTTATAATAATTTAGATATAGATCATTTAATTAGAAATAAGGATTTATATTTAGTTGGCTGGGAAAAAAGTAAAATAGATATTCCTATATATGATTTCTGTAATTTTTACAAAAAATATGCATTAGACTTTGAGTTTTTTGATTTATTAAAGGAATATGAAAATAGATATCCTCTTTTAGCAGATGAAAAAAAACTTTTATTTATATTAATAAATATACCAGAAAGAATGATATTTACTAATGATGAATTTGAAAATTGTAAAAAGGCAAAAAACATAGTTGATTATATTTATAAAACAGAAAAATTAATCTTTTCCGAAAAAGAAAATAACACAAAAAATGAAGGCAATGATTTCAATAAATAAAATTATTGCATTGAGTCTGATTGGAATGAAAAGTGTAATAACAGATTGATAAATTATTGCAAACGCTAAAAAGGTAGTTATAAGTATATGCACAGACCTTGTATTATATTTAGAAAATTTTTTGAACATAGATATCACCTATAATAACTTATTCAAAAAAATTATAATTAACCATTACATATGTTATACTAATAATAGGTGATTATATGAAAAAAAAGATATTTCTTGTTTTTTTTCTTGTTTTTGGCATTGTTTTTTTTGTTTTTAGGGTTAATAAAAATAATAATGAATTTATAATGATAGATTTAAGTTTATATAATGAAAAAGAAATAATAGAAAAAGGTAATGAATTAGATGTAAGCGTAGTTATAGAACATCAGGAAAATAATGATTTAAAAGAAGGGAGTTTTATTTCTCAAAGTATAAAAAAAGGAGAAAAGTATAAAACGGGCGATACAATTATTATAGTTTTTTCGAAAAAAGAAGAAGAGATTGATTATGAAAAATATAATGTTAATGAATTAGGGGTAGTACCAATTATGATGTATCATGGTATACATAATTTAAAAAATGATGATACACCTCACATTGGTGGAAATGTTGATATAAGTGGTTATAACAGAACTAAAGAGGCGTTTATAAACGATTTAGAAATGTATTATAAAAAAGGTTACAGAATGATTAGATTAAATGATTATATTAACGGATTAATAGATGTAAAATTAGGGTATAGTCCAATTGTTCTTACCTTTGATGATGGTAATAGGAATAATATTAATATATTAGGAGTTGATGATAATAATGAATTAATAATTGACCCTAATAGTGCTGTTGGTATATTAGAAAACTTCAAAAAGAAATATCCGGATTTTAATGTTACAGCGACTTTTTTTGTTAACGAGGGTTTATTTCATCAACCTAAGTACAATGAGAAAATAATTAAGTGGTTAGTAGAAAATAATTATGATATAGGTAATCATACTTTAGGTCATGTTGATCTTTCAAGCACTTCGCCTTTGGAAACAATGAGAAGTATTGGTTATATTTATAGAAAATTAAACAATATAATAGGTGATAAATATGTTCCTATTGTAGCGCTTCCTTTTGGTAAACCTAATAATTTTGATCACTCAAATTTTGAATATATAATTAAAGGAGAGTTTGAGGGTTATAAATATCAAACAAAAGGAATATTAAGAGTTGGGTGGGAACCTAATTTATCACCGTTCCATAAAAATTTCAATCCTCATTTTATAAAAAGGGTAAGGGCATACGACAATAATGGTTTAGATTTTGATATACAGTCAACTTTTAAATTGTTAGAACCCACTAGATATATATCAGATGGAAAAAAAAATCAAATAACAATAAGAGACGATTCTAACATAAAGGAAGGTATAAATAAAAAAATAACAAAATATTAATGAAATATTTTGTTTTTTCATGTATAATAAGATTATATAATAGGTGATATATATGAATTCAAAGGGTTTAGTTTTATCTGTATATGTATATGTATTATTAGTTTTTTTTCTATTACTGCTAGCAAGTTTGTTAGTTGTTTTAAACAATACTAGAATAATATCAGATAGAGTAAAAGAAAGTGCTTATCAAAAAGTTACTGATACAAAATATGGTTTTTCAATTGAATTAGCGGGGCCAAGAAGAATTTGTCAAAGCTTTGGTGTGGAATATAACGATCCGGGATTTAGAGCAATTGATGAAGATGGTAAAGAAATAGGAATTATTGTTAATTCTAATTTAGATATTTGGAGTGTTGGTACATATGAAATTGAATATACTGCAAGGCATAATAATAAAGAAAAAAGTGCTGTAAGAGAAGTAGTTATTTATAAATCTGATTTTGATTATACTGGTTCTCAGCAGGAATTTTATGCTATGTGTGATGGAATATATAGGGTTGAATTATGGGGGGCTAAAGGTGGTGGAGTTTCTGATGGTGGAAGAGGCGGATATACGAAAGGTGAAATTTATTTAACAAGTGGAACCCAATTATATGTTTATGTGGGAGAACAAGGTTCTTTAGGAACATTTGGAAATAATACAAATATGACTGTAGGACAAGGTGCATCATCTACATTTAATGGTGGAGGAGCTGGTGGTAATGCTGGAGGTGGGTCTTATCCTTATGCTAATTATAGAGGTGGAGCATCAGGTGGTGGAGCTACTGATATTAGACTTACTCCAGGTGTTTGGAGTAATACTAATGCTTTAAGAAGTAGAATAATGGTTGCTGGTGGAGGCGGTGGTACAAATCATTCAAATAATGGTTTTGATGATCATAAAGGTCATGCTGGAGGATTATCCGGGCATTTTGGGGCACTTTATTCTACCATGTCTAATTATGTTTCAAATGTTAATAGAAGAGGTAAGTCGGGAATGCAAATAGCAGGTAATGCCTTTGGAATTGGTGGTGATGGTGATAATACAGGCCATCCGGGTTATTGTAATGGTCACTCTGGTGGTGGAGGTGGATATTTTGGTGGAGAAGGTGGAAGTCACACTGGTGGGCAGTGCCATATGATTGGTGGAGGAGGAGGATCATCTTTTATATCTGGATATTTTGGTGCTAATGCTATAGATGTAAATGGGAATCCTACAAATCAACCTATACATTATAGTGGTATAAAATTTGATAATATGGTTATGCTAAGTGGTGCGGATGTTATGCCAAATCCTAATGGTAGTGTACAAACGGGTAATGTTGGTGATGGTTATGCAAGAATAATTTACTTAGGAACAAAAGAAGTAATAGATAATCAAAGATTTGAAATGAAAAAATTTACTGGTACTAGTAATAATACTGGTGTTAAACTTAGAATACAAAAACCAGATGATGCTCTAGATGTAATGATAAGAAGGAAAACTTCACCTTGGACTTTAGGAGATTCCACGTCAACTGGTGTATTTGTAACGGATAATGCTCTGAATACAAATACTGCAAATCTTTGGTATAACAAAACTAATGTTATAGATGATGAAACGTACTATTATAAAGCTTTTCCAAGAATAGATGGTAAGTATAGATATATTCCATTTCTAAATGAAATTATGGTTACAAGTGGTGGTTTAGAGACAGAATATTCATTTGAAGATTCACCTTTAGATACAAGTGGGAATGATAATCATCCTGCTGAAAGTGCTTCTATAACTTATACACATGGTGTTATTGGGAAATCAGCTTCTTTTTCAACAAATAGTTATATATATTCTCCGGCGGTATTTGATAGTGGAACGTTTTCTGTATCTTTGTGGGCCAAAGTTCCAAACAACAATACCCCTAGAGTTTTAGTTTCTGATGGAGATGAAAGAGGATTTACCATAGGAGTTGATTCTTCTAATAATTATTCTTTTTCAGTAAACTTTGGAGGGATACAAAATTTTACAATTCCAACAACTACTAATAAATGGACACATATAGTCATGGTGGTTAATACAGAACAAGGATATATAAAAGTTTATTATGATGGTGTATTAAGAGCATATAATGTATATCCGGGTGACTATGTACCTACTAATTTAACAGGCTCATCTAGAGTTACATGTATTGGATGTATCCCAACTCAAGGTTCTAGAACTATGTGGTTTGATGGAAAAATAGATCAATTAAGAATGTACGATAGAGAATTAAGACCTTTTGAAGTTTTACTATTATATAACGAATGATTGAAAATAGAAAATGTTTGTGATATAATTTTTAGAAGATTGGAGATGAAACAATGGTTAAAAAAACTATAGGTTTATTTGTTATAATAATTGGTATATTATTATTTTTATCAAATGTTGACTTTATTGATTTTAATGATTTTGGAAGATATATTTGGTCTACACTACTTATTGTTATTGGAGTATCTGGAATAATAGAAAAAAAGAAATTAGATACATTCTTCTTAATTGTTACGGTATTAGGGATATTCTTATTATTTACTAATATTGGTATAATTGAAAGGGATATTTTTAGACTTTTGTTCGTTCCATTAATACTTGTTATTATAGGAGTTCAGTTGTTACTTACTTCTGGTATTAATATAAAAAAAGGAAATAGTAGCAAATACTATACAGCTATATTTGGTGGTATAGAGGAAAAAAATGTTGATAAAGATTTTACTGATTGTGAAATAACTTCTGTTTTTGGTGCTAGCGCTGTAGATTTTAGGGATATAAAATTGAAAAAAGACAAAGCTGTAATTAATGTTACTTGTATATTTGGAGGTTGTGAAATAATTCTCCCTAGAGATTATAAAATAAATATTACAGGTACACCTATATTTGGTGGGTTAGATAATAAATTACTTGAAAATAATGCAGATTCTAAAAAAGAAATAATTGTAAACTATACTGTTATTTTTGGCGGTGTAGAAATAAAAAATTAAATACTTTGATCAAGAGGAGTAATGTGTAATTTATTTAAAGAGAGTTAGTGTTTGGTGTAATCTAACAATAAATACATATGAATGTAGCTTGTGAGTTTTATATCTGAAATTAGTAGGATATAACGTGTTCTGCGTTAAAGAGTTAGAGTTCATAGTTTGGTTATGTAAGGTGGTACCACGTATAAGCGTCCTTAAGTTTTAAGGATGTTTTTTTTAGGAGGAATTATGATAGATTTAGAGAGTGTTAAAAACGTATTTAAAGAATATGTAAATACTTATGATATGTCTGAGGAAATGATAGAATTAAAATATAAACATTCATATAATGTTATGGAATATTGTATTTTAATAGCAGAGTCACTCAAGTTAAGTGAAGAAGAAGTTAAACTTGCAGGTTTAATAGGATTACTACATGATATAGGAAGATTTGAACAATGGAGAGTATATAAAACTTTTTTAGATAAAAAAAGTTTAGATCATGGTGATTATTCTATTAAAATGCTATTTGATAATAATTTAATAAGAAAATTCATTGAAACTAATAAGTATGATGAAGTTATTAAAAAAAGTATAAAATATCATAATAAATATAAAATAGGAGAATGTAATGAGGTAGAGTTGTTATTTTCAAAAATAATAAGAGATGCTGATAAACTAGATATATATAATATATTAATGGATTCATATAAAAAACTTGAATTTAGCAATGAGAAAATCACTTATAAAGTTTTTAATGATTTTATAAACAAAAAATCAATATATGGACCAGATGTTATATGGCGACTTGATAGTAAGTTAGTTGAGATGGGATTTATTTTTGATTTTCATTTTATTAAAAGTTATAAAATAATTAATGATAAAGATTATATGAACATATTATTTAATTTAATAATTGATAAACTATTAAATAAAGATTCAATAGAGAAAATTGTTAATGCTAAAGAAGTAGCTATTAATTATTTAGAAGAAAAGTTAAGGAGTGAGAATAATGCTTAATAAAAAATACAATCATACACAAGTTGAAATTGATAAATATGAAAATTGGTTAAAAAAAGATTATTTTAAATCTGGTGATACTTCAAGAGAACCTTTTTGTATTGTGATACCGCCTCCTAATGTTACTGGGAAGTTACATTTAGGTCATGCTTGGGATACTACTTTACAAGATATTATAACAAGATATAAAAGAATGCAGGGGTATGATGCTTTATGGCTTCCTGGAATGGATCATGCTGGTGTAGCAACACAAGCTAAAATAGATCAGAGATTAAAAAATGAAGGTATAGATCCAAGAAGTATGGGTAGAGAAGAGTGGCTTAAATTAGCTTGGTCTTGGAAAGAGGAATATGCTCAAATTATTAGAAAACAGTGGTCAAAATTAGGACTTAGTTTAGATTATTCAAAAGAAAGATTTACTTTTGATGAAGGACTTAATAAGGCTGTTAATAAGGTTTTTATTGATTTATATAATAAAGGGTTAATTTATAAAGGTGAAAAAATAATTAATTTTGATCCTTTTGCTAAAACCGCATTATCTAATGTAGAAGTTATTTATAAAGAGGTTGATGGAGAATTTTATCATTTAAAATACAAATTAGAAGATAGTGAAGAATATTTAACTGTGGCAACTACAAGACCAGAAACATTATTTGGTGATACTGCTGTTGCAGTTAATCCTAAAGATGAAAGATATAAAAAATTAATAGGAAAAAATGTAATATTACCAATTGTAAATAAAAAAATCCCTATAATTTCAGATGATTATGCTGAAGTTGAATTTGGAACAGGAGTCGTTAAAATAACACCAGCTCATGATCCAAATGACTTTGAGGTTGGAAACAGACATAATCTAGAGAGAATAAAATGTATTGATCTTAATGGTAAAATGAATCATAATGCAATAACTTATGAAGGACTTGATAGATTTGAATGTAGAAAGAAATTAATAGAAGATTTAAACAAACAAGATTTATTAATTAAGATAGAAAAAATAAAACACAGTGTAGGATTCAGTGAACGATCAGATGTAATGGTAGAACCTGTGTTATCTATGCAATGGTTTGTAAAAATGAAACCTCTAGCAGAAGAAGTTTTAAGAGTTCAGGGTATTAAAGGTGAAAAAGTAGAATTTGTACCAAAAAGATTTGAAAAAATATTAATAAATTGGATGTCAAATATACAAGATTGGTGTATATCAAGACAAGTTTGGTGGGGACACAGAATTCCAGCGTGGTATAAGGGTGATGAAATATATGTGGGAATAGATTGTCCAGGAGAAGGTTGGGTTCAAGATGAAGATGTTCTTGATACATGGTTTTCTAGTGCATTATGGCCTTTTAGTACTTTGGGATGGCCAGAAAATTTAGATAATAGGTATTTTCCTAATAATGTGTTGGTAACAGGATATGATATTATATTTTTCTGGGTATCAAGGATGATTTTTACTTCGCTAGAATTTAACAATGAAAAACCTTTTGATGAAGTTGTAATCCATGGATTAATTAGAGATAAAAACGGTGTTAAAATGTCTAAATCCTTAGGTAATGGTGTTGATCCAATGGATGTTATTGAAAAATATGGAGCTGATTCTTTAAGATATTTTTTAACTACTAATACAGCACCTGGAATGGATTTAAGATATGATGAAGAAAAGGTTAAATCTACTTGGAACTTTATAAATAAAATTTGGAATGCATCTAGGTTTGTGCTTATGGATAGTAATTCAACTAATGATTTAACTAAATATGATAAGTGGATATTAACAAAATTAAATAACACAATAAATGTAGTTAAAAACAATATGGAAAAATATGAATTTCAAAATGTGGGTACTGAGTTATATAATTTTATATGGAATGACTTTTGTGATTGGTATATAGAGTTTTCTAAAGTAAAAAGAAACAATTTGGTATTACAAAAAGTTTTAATAGATATATTAAAGATGTTACATCCTTTTATGCCTTTTGTTACAGAAGAAATATACAGTAAATTGGAAGATAATTCTATTATGATTAGTAAATATCCTATATATGATTCAAATAGTATATATATGGATGAATATAATGAGATAGAAGAAATAAAAGAGTTCATTGTAGATGTAAGAAATAAAAAATCAGAAAATAACATTACAAAAGATTCAAAAATGGAATTTATATGTGGAAATAAAGAGATTTCTGATATATTAAGAAAAGTGTTAAAGTTAAATGAAATAAATATAGAAGATGATAAAACACAATATAAACAAATTATATGTGAAACAAAGGATAATAGTCTATTAGGGAAAATAATTATAACTTTTTATACAAAAGAATTAATAGAAAATAAAGAGGATATATTAAAAGAAATTGAACAGTTAAAGAACAATATAAAAAGAAGAGAGGCGTTACTTTCTAATGAAGGCTATTTGAAAAATGCACCTACTAATTTAATTGAAGAGGAAAAAAAGAAATTAATGGATGAGAAATTTAAAACACAAGATTTAGAAAACAAAATATAGTAAAAGAAACCAAATATTTGTTTGGTTTTTTCTTCTTAATTTGTTATAATGTTTATTGTTAGGAAGTGATAAAATGTATTCATATATAAAAGGAAATGTAGTGGAAATATGTTCTACATATA
The DNA here is from genome assembly GCA_007116005.1 of Bacilli bacterium. Lineage (GTDB taxonomy): Bacteria > Bacillota_I > Bacilli_A > RF39 > UBA660 > SKJH01. The sequence goes on from SKJH01000111.1 coordinate 11,777, forward strand.
TAGTTTTAGATAACAATTGTATAGGTTATAAAGTCAGTGTTTCAAACCCATATTCTTTTAGTTTAAATAATGAATATAAAGTATATATATATCAGCATATTAGAGAAGATGAAAATACATTTTATGGCTTTAAAAATGTTGAAGAGCATGACTTGTTTTTTAAATTAATAAGTGTTAAAGGTGTAGGACCTAAAATGGCTCTTCCTATGCTTGCTACTGGTTCTGTTACTGGAATAATGGACGCTATAAATAGAGAAAATATATTATATCTAAAAAAATTTCCTAAGATAGGAGATAAGGTTGCAAAACAGATAATTTTAGATTTAAAAGGTAAATTTAATGTAGAAATAGATAATCAAATAGAAGATAATGATGAACTTATTGAAGTGCTAAAGGGTTTAGGATATAAATCTTCTGATATTACAAAAGTTATTTCACAAGTTAATGGAGAGTTGAATTTAGAAGATCAAATAAAAGAAGCTTTAAGACTAATGTTAAAATAGAAAGGTATTAAATTAATTATTGTACAGATAATAATTATATAGATGAAGGTGATATTATGTTTGAAGAATGGAATGGATTTAATAAAGGTTTATGGCAAGATAAAATAGAAGTCTCAAACTTTATTAAAACAAACTATAAAATGTATGAAGGAGATGCTAGTTTTTTAGAAACTGCATCAGAAAAAACTGAAAAATTATGGAATAAATGTGAAGAACTTATTTTAAGGGAACAAAATGAAAAAGCTCCTAATATTGACCTTGAAAATGTATCAGGGGTTGATAATTTTAAGCCTGGATATATTGATTATAAAAATGAGGTTATAGTCGGTTTACAAACTGATGAACCTCTTAAAAGAATTATTAATCCATATGGTGGGATTAATATGGTTAAAAAAATACTTAATGAACATAATTTAAATTTGAATAAAACAGTAGATGAGTATTTTACCAATAAATTTAAGACTCATAATCAAGGAGTATTTGATGCTTATACTAAAGAAATAAAATCTGCAAGATCAGCAGGACTTATTACTGGATTGCCTGATGCTTATGGAAGAGGTAGAATAATAGGAGATTATAGAAGAGTTCCTTTATATGGTATTGATTATTTAATTGAACAAAAACAAAAAGATTTAAATGAAATAAAAGATATTACAGAAGAAAGTATAAGATTAAGAGAAGAAGTTAGTGATCAAATTAAAGTATTATTTGAAATTAAAAGCATGGCATCAAAGTATGGATATGATTTATCAAGGCCCGCTAAAGATAGTAAGGAGGCTGTACAATTTTTATATTTTGCATATTTAGCGGCAGTTAAAGAAAATAATGGTGCGGCTATGTCTTTAGGAAGAACTTCAACGTTTTTAGATATATATATTGAAAGAGATTTAAATAATGGAATAATAAATGAAATAGATGCACAAGAACTAATTGATCAGTTTGTTATTAAACTACGTCTTGTAAGGCATTTAAGAACTGATGATTATGACGAATTGTTTGCAGGAGACCCAACTTGGGTTACAGAGTCAATTGGAGGTGTTACCACTGAACAAGTGCCTCTTATTACTAAAAATTCTTTTCGTTATTTAAATACTTTAAATAACTTGAATTCGTCACCTGAACCTAATTTAACGGTTTTGTGGTCTTTAAATTTACCTTCTAATTTTAAAAAATATTGTACAGAAATGTCTATAAAGACTGGTGCTATACAATATGAAAATGACGATTTAATGAGACCAAAATATAATGATGATTATGCTATTTCATGTTGTGTTTCTGCAATGGAAGTAGGAAAACAAATGCAATATTTTGGAGCAAGATGTAATATTGCTAAAATGTTGTTATATGCAATTAATGGTGGTATTGATGAAATATCATTTAAAAAAGTTGTAGATGGTATAGAACCAATTAATGATGAAGTACTAGATTATGAAAAAACAATGGAAGCTTATAAAAAAGTTATGGGAAAAGTTGCAAAAACATATGTGGATGCAATGAATATAATACACTACATGCATGATAAATATGCCTATGAAAAAAGTCAAATGGCTCTACACGATACATTTGTTGAAAGACTTATGGCATTTGGTATAGCAGGATTATCTGTTGTTACAGATTCGTTTTCTGCTATAAAATATGCTAAAGTAAAACCAATTAGAAATAAAGATGGAATAACTATAGATTTTGATATTTCTGGAGATTATCCTAAATATGGTAATGATGATGAAAGAATTGACTCTATAGCAGTTGATATAGTAACTATGTTTTCAAATGAATTAAAACAACATCAACTTTATAGAAATGCTAAACATACATTATCAGTTTTAACAATTACATCAAATGTAGTATATGGATATAAAACTGGTGCAACTCCTGATGGTAGAAAATCTGGTATTCCATTTGCACCAGGAGCAAATCCAATGCACGGTAGGGATAACTGTGGTGCATTGGCGTCTTTAAA
>SKJH01000065.1 GCA_007116005.1 Bacilli bacterium
TATTATCTTAATATGAGATTTCATATATTAGTTCATATAGAATAATAAATTCATTATTCTATATTTGTGCTGTAATCTAGTTAATATAAATTTAAATCTAATTATATTATTGTTTCCAATATATTTTTTATTGTTAAATCAATTTGATTTAATTAATCTTTTTATTCATATAAAGTTATATATGCTTTTTTTTGAATTTGTATTTATATAAATTTATTCTTACTTTCTTCCCCTTCTCTACATCACTCTTGATTTACACTTTTGTGTAAAGCTTTTTTTGTTGCTATGTACCGGAAAATGCTGATTATTTATATTGGTTTTCTTCAATAGGCTATAGTATTGATATAAAAAAATTCCAAAGTTGATTTTGAATAACCTTTTCTTAATAAAGACAAACAAAATAATAAAGAGTCTAAATAACAAACAAACAATTGCAAATACTCTCCTATTCTACTCCTTTCCTTAATTTTATTGATAGGGTAGCAAAAAAGCAAACTGATATTATCTAGTTTGCTTTTTATAATATGAATTACCATCATTACGATTGATATTTACATTAATGTATTCTCTCATTACTTCTAACTCTGCTTTTCTTAGTTCAAATTCTTCTCTTCTTAGTTTTAAATCTTCCTCTAGTAAAGTGTTATTAGTTAGAATAATACCTTTTAATGTTTTTAAATCATTATTCCAATTTCTTAGTTGATACATTAAGCTTAGTGCAATATCATTATTCATAGAATATCCCCCTTTGTTTAACAATCAACTCATATTATAACCTTTTTTTTAACAATGTCAATAGTAGATAATTTTTATTTTCTTAAACCCTCTCTCATATCATAGCCAGTAGGCTCTTGAAACATTCTAAGATCAAATTCTTTAGCTACTGCAAAAATATGATCAAAAATATCAGCTTGAATATTTTCATAATTAATCCAGTTTGTATCGTTTGTAAATGCATAAATTTCTAATTGTACACCATGTTCCCCAGGTGGCATTTGTCTAACCATACAAATCATATCTTTATGAATTTTATTATTGTTTTGCAAAAAATTTTCTATATATACTCTAAATGTTCCAATATTTGTTAATCTTCTCCCATTAACCATAACAGATGAATCAATACTTTTCTTTTCATTATACTCATCTATTTCTTTTTCTTTACTATTTATATATTCATAAATATATTTAATTTTCTTAAATTTTTCAAGCATTTTATCATCACAAAATTTAACACTTGTAACATCTATATATATAGATCTTTTAATTCTTCTACCACCAGACTCTTGCATTCCCCTCCAATTCCTAAACGAATCAGAAACAAGTGCATAAGCAGGAATTGTAGTTATAGTTCTATCAAAATTTTCTACTTTTATTGTATTTAATGATATATCTATTACATCACCATCAGCATTATATTTTGGCATTTCAATCCAATCACCAATTCTTACCATATCATTTACTGAAATTTGAATACCTGCTACTAAACCTAATAAAGAATCTTTAAATACTAGCATCAGTACTGCCGCTAGTGCTCCAATACCACTTAATATAATCAATGGACTTTCCCCCATTAAGTTAGCAACTATTATTATTCCACCAATTGCAAATATAATAATTTTAGAAACCTGTAAAAAACCTTTAATTGGTTTGTGTTTAGATATTTTTAAAGTATTGTAATAATCATTTATTGCATTTAAAAAACCATCTAATGCGGCAATAATTATGACAATTATATAAATGTATACTATTCTTTCAATTATTTCTTGATATTTAACAAATTCTCCTGCAAACATATTTAATATAATAGCCGGCACTAAATGTGATAATCTTTTAAACACTTTTCTTTTAAGTAACATATTATCAAATTTAAATCTATTATTTTTTATATATTTTGATAATAGTTTATTTATTAATATATTTGTAGCATACCTTCCAACTAAACAAAAAATTATTATGATTGATATTAATATTATATTAGTTAAATATCCTAATAAAGGTTCGGTAACGCCAAAATTCCTTAAAAATTGTAAAATTCTACTATACATAATTCTACCTCCAATACAATTATATCATAATTTATTTTTAAAAAAAACTAATTATTCATTTATAAATTCCCTTACAACTCTATCCGATATTGTAATAATCTCATTATCCCACAAGTAAACTTCATAACCAAGTTTTACATCAAAAATATGGTGCACATCAATCATCATATTATCCATACATATTGATACTATTTTTTCTTCTTTGCTTACTTTTTGTAATTGCATTTAAATCTACCATTAATTTTGTTTTTTCCTGTAATACCACACCTCAATTGTAATATTTTTCACAAAATTAGACTAATACCATATATTATATAGAGAATACTTATGGAGGTATTTAAATGCTAAATTCCAATGAACAAATATATTTTTGGTCAACTATTATGCGTGATCATTCTGAATTTTTTCTTTTATCACTATCTTCAAAAGAAACAGAGTTTATAAAAATATGTAAAGTTTATAAAAATATATTTACAAATATTGCATGTGAAGCAGAAAATCAAAACTTTGTAATATCAGATGAATTTTTAGAAAATATATACTCCACAACAGTTAATTTTGTTGGCTTAAAACAAGAAATACTACGTAAACTAATGTTATGTGATATAAATATAAATTTAAATCCTACATTTATAAATCATATGATAAATGAAGCTATTGAATTTTTAAAATCATTACAAACAATAAAATCAAAAATATTTATTAACCCCATAGAAGAAAACATTAATATTCATAAAGTATGGTTACCAGATGCGTCAGGTCACGCTACAGCTATAATATCACATCTAGATCCTACAGAAAATAATTTAATAAAATCTGCAAAAAAATTTAAAAGTGATTTTGATACTATGTTTATAAAAGCAACAGAATTGGGTTTAATTTTAGAAAGAACTGGATTAAATGATAACAGTTTAAATAATTTCAACAAACAGGTGTGCGAAAAAACAAAAGAATGTATAATATTTTTAAACAAAATAATGATTTTAAGAGTACAATGCAAAGTATTGGGTTTTCTAAATCCTTTATTAACTAATCATATGATTAGAGAAGAACAATACTATCTAAATAATATTAATACTATAATAAATAAAAAAATGGTGTGAACCATTTTTTATATTTTTCTTGATTGTATTTCTGCTATTTTTTCAAATACCTCTGTTGCATTTTTTTCGTTTATCTCAGTATAATTTAATTCCTTTAATGCTTGTACTTTTACAGTGTTTAATTCTTGAGTTCTTGATAACTTTTCCTCTTGTCTTTGTTCAACATCTGATTCAAACCTTTTATGAGCTTCTGCTATTTTAGTTTTAGATGCTCCACCATTATTAAACAATGTAATAGCTTGATACATTATTACTTCAAATGTCAATTGATTTTCTTCACTAAAAACAAATTCTCTTACAGGTATAAAACCATTTGCCTTTGCAAAATAAGCTAAAATATATTTAAGTTCTTCTACATCATCAATTACTTGTAAGAAATTATACAAATATCTACACATTGAATATGCAGTACCAGATTCATCTTCGCTTAATTTTTCTTTTAATAATTCAATGATTTCAAATAATATTTTTTGTTGTTTTTTATTTAAATCTTTAAAATCATATCCCGCAGAATTAGAAGAGAATAAAGAAGCTTCTCCGTCATTATCATTTAAAATTCTTTCTAACCTCATAATATATTCATTAGTAGGTTTTACATCTTTTATTTCATCATATGATTGTATATCTAACAACAACAACAATTTCATTTTCTTGTCTTTTGGCCATTCTTCAATGTTAGTCATTTCAAGGTAGTTATAAACCATTTGTCTTGAAACCCCTAAATATTTGGCTAATTTCACTTTTGAAATTCCTAAATCTTTTAATAGTTCATTCAACGTTTCCATACAAAAACCTCCAATATATATTTTATCATAACCATGTCAATTGTCAAGTGTAAATCAAATGTAAA
>SKJH01000102.1 GCA_007116005.1 Bacilli bacterium
ATTTTCATATACTATTTTGAGGAGGAAAGTCTATGTTTAATCAAAGCCCCTTTTTATTTAACAATCCATACGTGGGTTCTGGATTAGGTTCATCACTTATGAGAGCGCCTGGAGCAGCGCTCGGTTCTACTCTTGGCGCAAACCCAGGAACTGGATTAAGTTCGTTTTTCGGCTCTAATCCAGGCACAGCGCTCGGATCAGCACTTGGGTCAAATCCAGCGTCTGGTGTAGGAGCAGCACTTGGATCAAGTCCAGCGTCTGGTGTAGGAGCAGCACTTGGATCAAATCCAGCGTCTGGTGTAGGAGCAGCACTTGGATCGAACCCGGCAACTGGTTTAGGAGCAGGTTTATTAAAAGGAAAATTTACTTGGGATGGTTTATTAAATGGAACACAAAAAACTTTAAATGTAATAAATCAAGCATTACCGGTATATAATCAAGTTAAACCTATGTTTGGTAATATGAAAACAGTTTTCAAAGTTATGGGAGAAATGAACAAAACTGGAACTGGTGCCGCTGCATCAACTGCTGCAAATACAACAGCACCTGCTGCTACTGAAGCCGCTTCAGCTGCTTCTACTGCTATAGAAAACCCTAAATTTTTTGCATAAAAAGATTCCTGTAATATATTCAGGAACTTTTTTCATTTAATAACATTTTTAATTCCATGTATAATTTAAATCTTTTAATAAAGTACTTACGCGGTATTACATTGAGTAATATCGTGTTTTTCTTTATTTCAACGTCTAACAACTCATTAAATAAATGATCCCTAATTTTTAATAATATAGGACCTAATTCTAATTCAGTTTTATTGTATTTTTTATTACCTGGTTTAAAAATAATAATAGTATATATTATATTATTTTCTTTAACTAATTTTTCTTCATATATATAATAACCAATACTAATCAAATATTTTCTTATTTTTTTAGGAAAAGTATTAGATTGAATTATCAATTTTTCTATATTCTTCAAGTTGTTTTTGCCATCTTTTAATATCTTTATTATTTTTTGATATCCCATTCCTGAAATAACAACAGTATTTACTTTATCGCTTAAGTTTAAAACATTTAAACCATCGCCATATCTAACATCTATAAAATTTGATAGTCCATATTTTTCTATGTTAATTTTAGCAGGCTCTAATGATTTAGGTGTCAAATCACTAGCAATACAAAAACAACCCTTATTTTTTTTAACAATATATATATCAAGAAGAGCGTGATCACAGCCAACATCTAAAACTCTATCTTTATTATCTATAAAATTGGCAATAGTTTCTAATCTTTTACTCAATTTAATCATTTAAATAATCCTTTAATTTTCTTGACCTAGAAGGATGTCTTAATTTTCTTAAAGCTTTAGCTTCAATTTGTCTAATTCTTTCTCTTGTAACACCAAACAGATTACCAACTTCTTCTAAAGTTCTACAAGTGCCATCTTCAAGTCCAAATCTATACCTTAATACTTGTTCTTCCCTTTCGGTTAATGTTAACAAAACATGAGAAATTTCATCTTTCAACAATTCATTTACAGCATATTCTTCAGGACTCATATTACTTTCATCTTTAATAAAATCTGCAACACAAGAATCCTCGTCCTCTCTAGTAGGTTTTTCTAAAGATATTGGATCAACATCTATCTTAATAATTTCTCTTATTTTTTCTTCTGGTATACCCATTTTTTCAGAAAGTTCTGTTTCAGTAGGTTCTCTATTTAATTCAAGGGTCATTTGTCTTTGTATTCTTTTTAATTTATTAATTGTTTCAACCATATGAACTGGAACACGTATTGTTTTGGCTTGATCTGCAATTGCCCTTGTAATAGCTTGCCTAATCCACCAAGTAGCATAAGTTGAGAATTTAAACCCTTTTGATGCATCAAATTTTTCAACCGCCTTCATAAGTCCCATATTACCTTCTTGAATTAAATCTAAAAAAGATAAATTTCTTCCTACATATCTTTTTGCGATACTAACTACAAGACGTAAATTAGATTCCGCTAAAATGTTTTTTGCTTCTTGATCACCATTTGTTACTCTCTCAGATAAATCTAATTCCTCTTCTAAAGACAACAAACTAATTTTACCAATTTCTTTTAGGTACATTCTTACAGGATCATTAATACTAACTGTTTTTGGTATTGCAAAACTACCGATTATTTCTCCTTCGGCTTCAGCCTCTTCTCCATCTACTTCATTTGTTACTACTTCTATACCAATGTCATTAAAAATATTATATAATTCATCTAACGAATCAGAATCTAATTCTAACCCTTTTAATTCACCTGCCAAATCCTCAAATGTAATATACCCTTTTTCTTTTCCTAATTTAATTAAATCTTTTTTTCTTTCTTCAAATGTTTTTATTTCTTTCATAATATTATACTCTCACTTTCAAATCAGATATTTGTTTAGCTAATTCTGCCTTCTTTATTTCATCAACTTCGCTTTTAAAAAGCTGTGTTAATCTTTTAATTTCTATCTCAACATTATAATTATTTAACAACTTTATATAATCCATAATTTCCTCATGTGAATATTGCTCATTAATTTCCATAGAATTAATTAAACATAGTGCTTCTTTAAGTTCAACCTTACCATCAAGGTAAGAAATAAAATCAGCAATGTTTATATTACCATACTTTTCATAAAAATATAACATTTCATTACACAAAAATCTAAATTTTTGTGTAGGAAAAAAACATTTATTTTTATTAAAGATTTTTAATACCTCTACATGCCTTAACATATAAAATATTAATCGCCTTTCTGCTTTTTCATATTTATTTAGTGTTACATGTTTTTTTTGTGTGGTTTTTTTTACATTTATATTTGATTGTTCTTGTTTATACAAGTTGTTTAATGTAGTTATACTAACATTGGTTTCATCACTTAAATTTTTCAATGTAACTTCTCTTATAATCTTATCTTTTTCATTTTTTAACTCTTTTATTACATTTTTTATATATCCAGATATTTCGTCTGCATTTTCAAAATTTATATTACTCCTATAATGCTCAATTTTATAATTTAATAAAGACTTGGGATTATCTATTAAATCGTTAAACTTGTCCACTCCAAATTTGTTAAGGAAATCATCAGGATCTAAACCTTTAGGGAGTCTAACAATTTTTGGAACAACTCCTATTTTTAACAATTCTGATGAACAAGATAACGTTGCATTATTACCTGCATAATCACCATCAAAACATATAATTACATTATTAGATAACCTTTTAATTAATTCGGCTTGTTCATTAGTTACAGCAGTACCCATAGTTGCAATAACATTCTTAATATTAACCTTGTGTAATGCAATAACATCCATAAACCCTTCAACAATTATCACTTTTTTCTTTCTTCTTATTTCATTTTTAGCTTTATGATAATTATATAATAATTTACCCTTTTTAAAAATTATACTTTCTTTTGAATTTATATACTTTGCCGAATCATCATTGTTATATATCCTCCCACTAAATCCTACAATTCTACCCTCAAGGTCGAACAACGGAAACATTATCCTATTAATAAATGTGTCATAAATCCTCCCTTCATTAGAAGAACAAATCCCAATTTTAACTAAGTCCTCATCACTGAAACCTTTTTTATTAAGTAATGAATACAAATTATTATTAATAGATAATCCAATTTTAAATTCCTTTATTATATCATCTGTAAAATTTCTAACTTTTAAATATTCTTTAGCATCAATTCCATCTTTTGTTTTTAAATTGTTTTGATATAATTTGTTTGAAATATCATAAATTTCATAAAAACGCTCTAATTCATTGTTTATTTCTTTTCTTTTATAATTTATATTATCAACTTTAATTCCAACTTTTTCACCAACAGTTTTAACAGCTTCAACAAAAGAAATATTTTCATAATCCATAACAAATGAAAAAACATTTCCATGAGCCCCACAAACAAAGCACGTATATATTTGTTTTTCTGGTGAAATGCTCA
>SKJH01000121.1 GCA_007116005.1 Bacilli bacterium
TCATTAGCTTGTAATAAACCAATCATTTGATTTTTTAATTTTTTAGCACATTCAGTTGAACCATCAGTACTAGTATCACTAGAAGAACGTTTATTAATACATAAATCAACAAGTGCTAGATCTGCTCTATTGTTTGCACTAAAATTATCAGAATCATATAAGTATTCTTGTAAATATGTATATATACGACTAACAGAATAATCGTTTATACCACTATTTCTATTAGTTTCTAGATTGTATCTGTCATCCCAAGCAAAAGATCTAACAGTTCTTCCACTATATATTATTTTTATATTTTTATCTTCATCAATTTTTACTATACGCCAAGTAGTACCTGCAAAACTAACAAAGTTATCTGGTGATTCTCCTTTAAAAATGTATTCATCATTTATTTTGTGTAACCCTTCATCATTATCTTCAACAACATTATTAGTTATAGCGTCATATAATAAAATTGTATCACGATCATCGTTACATTTTATATAAGGGTTATAAAAATATTCATCACCACTTTTTACTACAATAACATATGAATCACAAGTATTAGTAGAACCATCTCTTCTTTTTTCTGGTTTAATATAGTTTCCTTGAATCAATTCTTCCATAGTAATTACAGAAGTCGCATAATTATCTTTTGGTAACAAATCACTTTTATCATTATAATAATTTCTTGCAGCATTTGCTAACGTTCTTTCTTCTACTGTATTATACTGTTTTGGTACTATTGAAAGCACAAGAATTATAATTATAAAAACAACTATCAAAACCAAAAAAATCTTAAGCATATTTTGTTTTAAAATTTCCATAATAATCACCCGAACTAATTATATCATTAATTGCATTATTTGTTAACTATTCTATATAAATTAAAAGAAGGTTTGTTTAAAAGTCTTAAATTAAGGTTAGAGGTTCCAATTCCTGATGATATATATAAATCTGTTTTATTTATCCGGTAATACTCATTGTGATATTTTTTTGCACCTTGTGGCCTTATTACACTACCTATAAAAGGCAGCCTAATCTGACCATTATGTGAATGTCCAGATAAAACTAGATCGAAATTTAATTCTTTTATATATTTTATATTATCTGGTATATGCATTGCGAAAATTTTATAATTTGGAATATTTTCTTCAGTATTAAAAAAATCTTTTATATTTGTAATTGATGGTTTTTTTGACACTTCAGAATGTGTGCCACCTATAAATATGGTTTCAAAATCACTACTATATATAATATCATAATCATCGTTTAAAGACATAAAATTTGAATTTCCCATTATTTTTTCGAAATTACTAAAATATTTATCATGATTACCAGAAACAAAATAATTTCCGTATGTACTGTCTATTCTTTTTAATTCATTAACAATATTATTTTCAACACTTCTAGTCATTTCTGTATTTTTATCAACTAAATCTCCTGTAAATATTACTATATCAGGTTTGGTTAGGTTTATTTTATCAACAATAATAGCTAATTCTTTTTTATTTATAGTAGTACCATAATGTAAATCAGAAAAATGTACTACTTTCAAACCATAAAAAGAATCAGGAAGTGAATTATTTATAATTTTATATTCTTTTACAATAAATCGTTTAGGTTCTACAAATCTAGCCCACGCAAAAATTATTGTAAATAAAACAATAAAGATTATAAGTAATTTCCATTTAATTTTTAATTTATATTTAATTTTTTTATCGTCCATATTAACCACCTATTACAAAATATGATATTATGTAGATAATTAACAAAAGGGAATTATGTATAAAGTGCATAGACATAGATGTAAATACTGTTTTTGTTTTGTGATACATATATGCGAATATAGAACCGAAAACCCCATAAGGTAATATATATAATAGGTCAATATATGTTTCATATGACCCTATTACATGAACTAGTCCAAATAATAATCCGGATATAATAATTAATATAGTTTTATTTTTTATAATATCCCAAAGTGTTTTTCTAAAAACAATTTCTTCTACTATAGGAGCTACTATACAAACAGAAAACATGGCATATATAGGGAATGTTCTAATCATTCCTCTAACAGCTTCTTCGTTATTGGCAATATCGCTAGATGTTATTGTAGTAATTAAAATGTTTAGAATGGACATAAGTGCAAGTCCAAATACCCAGTATTTGAAATTTTCACTAATAATATGTTTCCAATTTCCTTTGAATATAGAAAATTCTTTCTTTAAATCATTTTTATAAATTAACCATAATATAATAATTAATGTAATATCTATTATAAAAAATAATATAGTTTTATTTGTGACGGATAAATTACTCAGATTTAAACCAATTGTTCTAAGTATAAAGATAAAAATATAAAAGTATGAATAATATAAAAATATTACCCCAATACTTTTTAAAATTAATAATGGATTTATTTTGTTTTTCATATGTCCTCCTGTGTTATTTTTATTATAACAAAAAAGTGTAAAAAAAATCTATTGTTTTTATAGTTTTATATGTTATAATGTATACAGCAACAAAGAAGAGTGGGTCTTATGATCCACTTTTATCTGTTTTTTAGGAGGAAATATGAATATAGAAGAAGAGGTAAAAAAACTGATAGAAAATGATATTAATAAGTTAGGTATTTCTTTAGAAAAAATAGAATTTGTTAAAGAAGATGGTATATATTTTCTAAGAATATATATAGATAAAGAACCAATAATTAATATTAATGATTGTGTGAATGTAACAAAATTAATCGACCCAATATTAGATAAAAATAATTTAATAGATAAATCATATATCTTAGATGTGTGTTCAAAAAAGAAAGAAGGTAAGTAAAATGGATGGAGCATCATTTATAAAAGCTGTAAATCATATTACAGAAGAAAAAACAATTTCCAAAGATGTAGTGTTTGAAGCTATGGAGTTAGCACTTGCTTCAGCATACAAAAAGAATTTTAATTCAAAAACAAACGTAAGAGTAGATATAAATAGGGATACTGGAGATATAAAAGTTTTTAGTGTTTATACAGTTGTAAAAGAAATTACTGAAGAAGATGAAGAAAGAGATGATTTAATATTACTTGAAGATGCTAAAAAGAAAGTAAGTAGTATTGAAGAGGGTGAAACTATAGAAGAAGAGGTTACTCCAAAAGATTTTGGTAGAGTAGCAGCTTCTACTGCTAAACAAGTTGTTACACAAAAAATAAGAGAAGCAGAAAGAAACAGTATAATGGGTGAGTTTGCTGATAAACAAGATGAAATGTTAGTGGGATTAGTATCTAGAGAAGATGCTAATAATTATTATATTGATCTTGGAAGAGCTCACGGAATATTACCTAGAACCGAATTAATTCCAGGAGAAAAAATAAAAATGGGTTCTAGTATAAAAGTTTATGTTACAAAAATAGAAGATTCTGGTAAGGGGCCGGTCATATTGTTATCTAGAACACATTATGGGTTTGTAAAAAGATTGTTAGAACTTGAAATACCAGAATTAAAAGATGGAATATTAAATTTATATGGTGTTGCAAGAGAAGCTGGTAATAGGAGCAAAATAGCGGTATATTCAGATAATCATAGTGTTGATGCTATTGGTTCATGTATTGGTGAAAGAAGTAGTAGAATTACAAGGATAATGAAAGAATTAGGTGGAGAAAAGCTTGATATAATTCTTTATGATAAAGACCCTGTTAAATTTATAAAAAATGCACTTAATCCTGCAAAAGAGGTAAATGTTATAGTAACAGATCCAAAAAATAATCATGCATTAGCAGTTGCAGAGGGGGAGCAGTTATCTTTAGCAATAGGAAAAGGTGGACAAAATGTAAGACTTGCAGCAAGACTTACAAAGTTTAGAATAGATGTTAAAACTCCGGATCAATTAGAAGAAGAGGGAATTAATATAAAGTTTGAGTAGAGGTGACTTATGAAACCAAAAAAAATACCAATGAGAAGTTGTGTTATTACAAGGGAACGTCTTCCTAAAGTGGA
>SKJH01000099.1 GCA_007116005.1 Bacilli bacterium
ACCAAATTGGCTCACGATATTGTAAGTTATGCCGATGATTTAAGAGTGGGAGTAGAAAAAAGTCGGGTCTCTTATAAAAATATATCTCATTGTTATGATAGATATAAGAGGCTTGGTGGAAATCATTTTATAGATGGAGAGTTTGCTTATATTAAAAGAAGAATGGGTGAGATTTATGATGGAGAGAATTAAATTTATTTTAGCTTTTGTTTGAGGATTGCCTCAAAACTTAATTGGGTTTATTTTATTCTTATATTTTAAATACGATAAAGATACAAAAGTTACAAGATACAAGGGTTCTTATGTAATTCATTACTGCAAGAATCGAATGGGTGCTGTTAGCTTAGGGCAATATATATTTCTCTGGAGTAATTATGGGCGCAATACACAAAGAGTTATTATGCATGAGTATGGACATACTCGTCAATCACACTTACTTGGTCCACTATATTTAATTGTAATCGGATTACCCTCAATAGTTTGGAATATGTGTTTTAAAAACTATAGAAGAAGAACAGGTAAATCCTACTATGATTTTTATACAGAGAGTTGAGCAGATAATTGAGGCGGTGTTAATAGATAGCACCGCCTTTTAAATTTGCATTTTTTTAAAAATTGTAGTATAATATATATATAAAGTAGTATTATTAATTATTTTATAGTTTGGAGGAGATTCATGTTAGTAGTTTTTAGAGGAATAAAACAAGATAATGTTCTTGTATTTGACGCAGAATATAATGAAGGTCAATTAATACAGTTTTCGGGCATCTTATTCCGAAATATTGAAAAAGATATTTTTCAAGTTTGTAAAAGTTTAAATATGTATGTTAAATTACAGGAAGGAAAAATTAATCCCTTTATTGAAAGATTTACTGGAATTACAGATATATTTTTAGAAGCCTTCGGAGTAGATATTGAAGAAGCAATCGGAAAAATTAATAATTTGTTAGAAGTAGAAGGGTCATTAGTTGTTGTTAGTCATGGGTTAACTAATGATAGAAGAACCATGTTAAATAATAATATTGATTTATATGTAGATAAAAACGAGGAGATTATAGATGGTCTTTGCACTTACAACGCGGCAAAGCGCCTATTAGGAAGAACTAAAAAACTTTCCTTAGAAGATGTAGCCGCTGATGCAGGGATTTTTTTATCTAATGGACACAATGCGTTTGATGATGCATGGGCAACAATATCAGTTTTTAGCTTATTATGTAAATTAGACGAGGAGAGAAAAAATGAGAAAATTTTACCACCAAGATAAAATAGAAATTATAGAAAATGAAGTTGAACAAGAGTATATTTTTGACTTAGATATACCTAATACATATGGTTTTAATTATTATCAAGCTCTTGATGTTACCATCAAAGAGTTTTTTAGTCGTCTTGAAGACTCTAATGAAGCAACTTTGTTTAAGATAAGAGGGAATTTTAACTTATTGGAAGATGCTGATGAAGAAGAAAAAATATATTTTATTGTAGCAGTTGTTAGTATCTTTGTTGGGCACATGATTAAGGAAGAGAGATTAGATAGAGAAGCAAGATTAGCTCCACCAAAATCGATAGATGCCTTAAAACTTAGTCTTATGACTAAAAAAGGTATCGTTAATAATCTTATTAAGTTTCCAATTTTTTCAATAGAGGTTATTGATACTGACAATAATACTGTTTATGAGGTGTTTGAAGATGAGAGTATTAGTATTAACGTCAATTAATCCTGTTATAGCAGGAGATGTATATAGAAAAGTATTGGAAAAGTTTCCAAAAGAAAGTCAACAAAAGGGTATTTTATGTTTTCCCTTTTTCGCAGAAATGAGAAGTCAACTAAAAAATCAAAGCTATGTTCCTACTTATTTCGCAATGATACAGACTTCTATGGATATAGATATGCAAAGAAAACTATATGATAGAAAAAATATGATTGTTATAGGAAACACCTATAAAGAGCAAGAATTTGATACAGTAGTTGCTCTTGATGAAACCTTTGAGGACGAAGTTTTTGATACATATATTGAACATATAAAAGAAGATAAAGAATTAAAAGAATTTGCAAAAAAAGTTAATGTTGATAATTTATATAAATTGGAAGATGCAGAAATTGTTCTACCAACAATAAATCATTTATTATTATTTTTAGAAGGAGTGTTTGAAAAAAATGAAGACAGTAAAACTAAACGAAAAACAAATAAAAGCAATTAATGCACCTGAAGACAATGTTTTAATTATAGCCCCAGCTGGCTCAGGTAAAACAACAACGCTTGTTGAGTCAATCAAAAAATATAAAGATGACAATCCAAGTGCGAATGTTGTTGCAATTACCTTTACCCGTAAATCTGCTGAAGATTTGCGAAAAAAATTATCAGGATATGGTGGAATTACAGCTTCAACTATCCATAGCTGGGCATATCAAGAATTAGATAAACTTGCTGAACAACTACAAAAAGAAGATCCAAATTATGGTTTTAAAATAAAACTATTACAAGAAGATAAAATTAAAGAAATATTATTAGATATTGCAAAACAAAAAAGATATTTTTATATTAAAGTTGATATTTTATATTCATATATTATGGGTAATTATAATATGGATATAAGCGACTCTTTAAAAACTGTATTCCAAAATATTCTACACGAGTATATATTATATAAGCGTAGATATGGTTTATATGACTTTACAGATTTACCTCTATATCTTTTAGATAAGTTAAATGACTACAATAAAGATATCGAGCATATAGATGGTTTATTTGTAGATGAGTTTCAAGATGTAGATGATATTCAACTTGAAGTATTTGAAAGAGTTAAAGCAGAAAAGAAATTTTATATTGGTGATCCGCAACAAAGTATCTATATATTTAGAGGTGCTTCTGCAGAAGTTATGAAAAAACTTCGCAATTTTAAATTATATAATTTAGATGTAAATTATAGAAGCAATCAAGAAATTGTTGACTTTGCAAGTACTTATCAAGAAATAGCGCAATCGGATCCAATGTTATTTTCAGCTCAACTTGAATCTTATACAAGTTCTATATTGTGTAAAAATGGTAAGGGTGGAAATGTATTTGTTCTTAATAGAGCAGGTTCCGCTTATCAAGTAAATGAGTATATGAAATTAAAAGGTAAAGAAATTGTAGAAAAGTTTTTAGATAAAGAACCAATGATTTTATGTAGAAAAAATAAAGAAGTAAGAGAAATTCAAAAATTAGGCTATTCTAAAGTCCAAACAATCCATCAAGCTAAAGGATTAGAATATCCAGCTGTAATAGTAACTGATTTTGAAATAAATGGCACAGAAGATATTAATGTTGCTTATGTCGCTATGACTCGTGCAGAAACAGATTTACTTGCAGCGAACTATCCTGCTTTTATAAAAATACTTGAAGAATTAAAAAAAGAAGCGCCATTAAGAAAATTTAATAATTTATTTTAAGGAGAAAAAATTATGTTAGATTATGATAAGTTTAAAAACATGAAGCCTATGAAGTATTATGAACCTGGAGGATTGCAGCACCCTAAAGCGCAAGAAATGGTTAATAATAAAGATGATGCCTTTTTAGCATTAGAAAAATTAGATGGTGAATGGGCGAGAGTTATTATTATGGAAGATGAAGTTTTGATTCAAAGCCGAAGTGTAAGTAAAGTTACAGGAACTTATGGAGATAAAACACATCATGTTCCTCATATTATAGAAGATTCGCTAAAATCATTTCCTGCTGGAACCGTTCTGTTAGGTGAGCTTGCATTTGAAGATAGAAGTAAAACGTCACGCGATGTTGGTTCGATCTTGAGATGTTTGCCGCCTAAAGCAATTAATCGACAGGAGAAAGAAAAATTACATTTATTCGTGTTTGATTGTCTTGCTTGGGACGGTAGAGATTTATCTGACAAGC